>JBATFU010000107.1:0-2203 GCA_049665065.1 Woeseia sp.
TCTCGACAAGATTGTACAGGGCTGGCAACGGCGGCTTGCCGGCCTCTTTGGTGGCCAGGGCGGCGGAGGCGGCAGCGGGCGCGCGGCTTCCGGCGGTGGCTGGATACTCGGCGTGTTGGTGCTGATCGCCTGGTCGCTGACCGGCCTGTACCGCGTGGACGAAGCCGAGCGCGGCGTCGTGCAGCGTTTTGGCGGGTACACCATGACCGCCATGCCAGGACTGCACTGGCACTGGCCGTACCCGATAGAGATGGTCGATATCGTTAATACCAACGCCGTTGCGAACTACGCCTTCCGAACCGAGATTCTGACGGCTGACGAGCAGTACGTATTCGTGCAAATGGTCGTGCAATACCGTCGCGAAGATCCGGTCAAATACAGCTTTGAGGTGGTCGATCCTGAATCCACACTGCAGGACGTCACCGAATCTGCACTGCGTGAAGTGGTGGGCACCAGCACGCTTGAGTTGCTGGTCACGGAACGTCGCGACGAGATCGCGCCACGTACGCAGGAGATTCTGCAGGCAACCCTCGACAGCTACGACGCCGGTATCACCGTGACGTCAATCAGTCTGGAAAAGCTCGACTACCCGCAGGCCGTGCAGGCTGCGGTGGACGACACCCAGAAAGCGCGCAACGACAGTGATCGATTCATTCTCGAAGCGGAAACCTACGCGGGCGACATTATTCCGCGCGCACGCGGTTCGGCCGCACGCATGCTGCAGGATGCTGAAGCCTATCGTGATCGTCTGATTGCGGACGCTGAAGGTGACGCAGCGCGCTTCACAGCGTTGTTGGCAGAATACAAAAAGGCGCCGGTCGTGACGCGCGAGCGCCTCTACCTCGAAGCGCTGGAGGACGTCTACAGCCGAGTGAATAAAGTCATTCTGGATACGGACGGCAACGGCAGCCTGCTGTACCTGCCGATTGACCAGCTCATCAAAGGCGGCGGTGACATGCGGGACAGCGGCCGCTCCGATTCATCCCGCACCAGCTCATCGCAGTCACCGTCGGTATCGTCGACACCGGACAGCGAAAAAATACCCGAACGTGAACGGAGGACCCGCGAATGACTGATGCACGCTTTGCAGGAGTCGTTATCCTCGGCCTGGTCCTGATCGGGCTGGGACTCTCGGCGTTCACCGTCAACGAACGTGAGCTCGCCATCAAGCTGCAGGTTGGTGAAGTGGTTGAGGCGAACTACGAGCCCGGATTGCACTGGAAAATCCCGATATTCCAGTCGGTGCGCAAGTTTCCGAAACGAATCATGACAATCCAGGATCGTCCTGAGCGAATTTTTACCGCCGAACGTCTGGCGCTGCAGGTCGATTTCTTCGTGAAATGGCGCATCGTCGATTCGGTGCAATACTACATTTCGACTACCGGTGTGCAGCAGATCGCGAACGATCGCCTGTCTGAAATTATCAAGAACGCGATCGTCACGGAGTTCGGCAAACGCTCGGTGTCCGAAGCAATTTCTGTCGAGCGCGCCGAGTTGATGCGGGACATGCTTGAGACTGCCAAATCCGCATCGCAGGGCCTCGGCGTCGAGTTGATCGACGTGCGGGTGAAGCAGGTTGAGTTTCCAGACGACGTGCGCAATTCGGTGTACCAGCAGATGCGCGAGGAGCGCGCGCGCGTTGCGGCGCAGCGCCGGGCACAGGGTCGCGAGATTGCGGAACAGCTGCGCTCGACCGCCGACCGCGAACGTACGGTGATTCTTGCCGAGGCCTATCGCGAGAGCCAGATGTTACGCGGTGAGGGCGATGCGCGTGCCGCCGAGATCTATGCGGAGGCCTACAACCGCGATCAGGAATTCTATGCGTTCTACCGCAGTATTGACGCGTACCGGAATTCGATCCGGGAATCCGGCGACCTGATCGTGCTGGATCCTAAAAACGACTTCTTCCGCTACCTGAACAGCAAGGATGGCAAGCGCTGAGGCACGGCGGTCGCCGCAAGCATCAAGCGGCGCGCATTACGTTTTTACGTGTCAGTGATTGCGCGCGGACTGCAGCAGCTAAACTCAAACCATGTGGCAGGATATTTTCACGGCGTTCGCCTTGTACCTGATCATCGAGGGCATGATTCCGTTCGTCAGTCCTGGCAATTTTCGTAAAACCGTCGCGCGCATGGCAGTGCTTGGCGACAATAACCTGCGCCTGGCCGGCGGGCTGGCCATGCTTGCCGGACTGATTCTGTTG
>JBATFU010000108.1:0-24304 GCA_049665065.1 Woeseia sp.
TCTCACTCCTCACGCGCCGTGATCGCAGCGAAGAAGATTATTAGCGCCCGCCGGTTCGCGCTGGCCCTGTTCCTGCTGCCGCTGGCCTGCTCGGCGGACAACGAAAGCCTGCTCGAATCGCATCCGCTGGATGCCGATCACATGCTGCAGTGGCGCTTGCCAGAGCGCCTGCAGGAAATTTCCGGCCTGGCGCTTACCGCGGATGAGCGACTCTTCGCCGTTGCTGATGAAAAAGCCGTGGTATTCGAGATCGATGTGAACAAGCAGCGGCTCATCAAGGCGTTTGCTTTGGGCGATCCCGTAGAGCGCGGTGATTTTGAAGGCATCGCGATCGTGGATGAGGAAATTATCCTTGTGACCAGCCGCGGCGATATTTACCGGGCGCGCGAGGGCCAGGACGGTGAACAGGTCGAGTTCAGCGTGACCGAAACCGGCCTCGGTGAGCGCTGCGAGATAGAGGGGCTGGCGGCAGATACAGCCAATAAGCGCCTGCTGATCGCCTGCAAGCAGCCGCGAAATGGCATGCAGCGCCTGCCGATTTTTGCATGGTCGCTCGTCAGCAACGAGTTTCTCGAAGACGAGGCTATCGATCTGCCGCTTCCCGAGATCGCCAACAAGATCAAGGATCGGCGTCTGAACCCGTCGGGCATTGCAATCGATCCGCTGACCGGCAACCTGCTGCTCGTTGCTGCCCGCCAGCGGGCACTGGTGGAGCTGGCGCCGGACGGACGCCTGCTGCAGGCGCTCGTGCTGCCGATGGCGCACCGCCACAGGCAGCCGGAGGGCATCGAGATCATGAGAGATGGTAGATTGTTGATCGCGGATGAGGGTGGCAACAACAAGGCGCGCCTCGCCGTCTACCAACCTGCCAACAAACGGGAAGCCAGCAGCCAATGAACCTTTCTGCCGACAATAAACGCACCCTTGTCTACGTGCATGGCAGGCAGTGCCAGCCAGCACCGGAAGCCATGCTGGACCTGGTGCTGTCAGCAATGAGCTTTGGCATCGAGCGCGACTACCCCGAATATGCCGGCGATTTTCTGGCGATCAGCAAACGGCTTGCGTACTACGGCGATCGCACCAACGCCCTGCTGCGCGAACGCGGCGAACACTACGACGAACAACTCGATCTCGGCGACTGCCAGAATGCATTGCAGCAATTGCGCACGCTCGACAAACGCAAGAAATTCAGCCTGAGCAATTACGACAAGCTACCTGGCAAATCGGCGGTGCCGGAGCTGGCGGCGGATGTCGCCGGCCCGCTGCTGAGTTCGATCGGGCTTGGCGGCAAACTGATCGCGAAAGTGGCGCCCGACATCGTCGAGTACTGGAACGCGAAAAGCAATTTCGCAACGTCGGTGCGCGGTGCGGTGCGTGCGGCGATTTGCGACGCGCTGCGAGAGCACGAGCAGTTGTTGCTGGTCACCCACGGTACCGGCTGCATCATCGCCTGGGACGTTCTGTGGCAATTGTCGAATGACCCGCGCTTTGCAGAATTTGCAGATCGCAAGGTAGATACCTGGGTGTCGCTTGGTGCGCCGCTCGGCGACAGAACCGTGCAACGCAAACTGCTGGGGGCCGGGGAGAAAGGTCGCCGTAAATTTCCGCACAATGTCGTGAGCTGGCACAACGTTGCAGCGGAAGATGACTGGCTATGTCACGACAACACGCTGGCAGACGACTTCAAGAGCATGCTGCGGCAGAAGCAGGTCAGCGCAATTCGCGACTACCGCATTTACAACCTGTCAGTGCGCTACGGCAAATCAGATCCTCATTGTGCGCTGGGCTACCTGATTCACCCGCGCACCGCGCAAATCATAGTCGACTGGCTGACGCGCGCTGAGCTCGAGCCGCCGCCTAAACACATTTTTTAAGGATGCGGCTGCTGACTCTCTTCGGAGTCTCGATAATCTTGTAGAAATCGCCGAGGTAGCCGCGCGCCGATTTTGCCGTCCGCTCCGACAGGCCCTCCTGCCCGTCGAGCAGCGCAAACAGTTCATCACGCTTGGCGCGAAACTGTGCCAATACGCCCTCCACCTCGTCATTGTGTTCGCAGCGACCGCGATACAGGCGCTGCGTTACCGAGCGAATCTTGAGTTTGGGATTCGGCTCTGCATAAGTGGCGTTGACGAAGCCGGAAAAATCGAAATCGTAAGGGATGGGCAGGTGGCCGTCGGGCGTATTGTACAGCACGACGTTGTGACAGCAGACCTCGTCTGCCGGCCCCAGCAGCATCGAGAAATCGGTATTGCCGATAAAAAACTCGTAAACACCCGCAAGCGCCGCCTGCGATGCAATGAGTCTGGCGGGAGACGTAGAGCGTATCTCGGAGAGTTCAAAGCCCAGGCGCTTGCCAAGCAGCTCCTCGTCTTCAAGCAGAAAACCGTATTGCACCAGGGGTTCTTTCTGCTCGACGTTATCGGTCCAGGTGATGCGCAGCAATCGGACCCGGAAGCTCGAGTCCGTAAATACCTGGTACATGCGATAGGTCAGGTATTCCTTCAGCAGCAGCTGTTCGTAGTACTCGCTCTCGTTCTGGCAGTGTGTAACGAGCTTGATCTTGTCCTGCCCTTCAAAAATGGTGCCGGCAAGCTGCTTCTTCTGGAAGTTAAGGCGAATCGGCGGGAAAGAGCAGGTTTTAGGCTGCCGTCGATAGCGGCCGCGGGCGCGCAGCTTGATGTCGAATTCCTTTGCCTCGCCTGCAGAATCGGTATAACGGAACTTGCCGTCGTGGTACTCCTCGCTGTCGCGCTCGTTGCGAATCTTCTCAATTGGCGCGTCGATACTCACGGTCAGCGTTGCGTGATCGGTGAAGAGCGGCTGGGTGTCGGCAGCATAGGCGGCTGCCGGAAAAGCAGGCAGGGCGGCGAGCAGCAGTACGGGCAGGCGGCAGATCAAGATTCGCATGACGGTCCTCCAGGTCGATGCCAAAAGCTTAGCACGAGAAAAGCGCGCAACAGCAGATGCCAATCGGGCGGCGTCTGCTCTAGACTAGTGCTACCTGATCCGGAGTCATGCCAGTGCCAGTAGGTATTATTCAGCGCCGCTTTCGCCGTTCACTGGCGATTGTCAGGCTTACATTGCTTGTCGGCCTTTTGCTGCAAGCTGCTTGTGCGGTATCGGCGGAATATCGCTGGGACAATGTCGAGCGAGTTGTTGCGATCAGCGATGTGCACGGCGCGTTTGAGGCGATGCACAGAGCATTGCTGCAAAGTGCCGTGATCGATGTCGACGGGCACTGGCGTGGTGGCAGAACGCACCTCGTCGTCACTGGCGACATGCTGGATCGCGGGCCTGACTCGCGAAAAGTGATGGATCTCCTGATGAGCCTCGAGCCGCAGGCTGCGGCCGCCGGAGGGCAGGTGCACGTCATGCTCGGCAATCACGAAGTAATGAACCTGGCAGGCGATTTGCGTTACGTGACTAACGAGGAGTACGCCGCGTTTGCCATGGACGAAACGCCGGACGAGCGCGAAACGTGGCGCCAGCGTTTCATCGAGCGTGCCACGGCGTTCAGCAGCGAAGAAGTGTTGAGCGAACAGTTCGCACGCGCCCATCCGCCCGGTTTTTTTGCACATCGCCGCGCATTTTCGGCTGACGGAGTCTACGGCAAGTGGCTGCTCGCAAAGCCCCTGGTTATTGTGCTGAACGACACGGCATTCGCGCACGGCGGCTTGTCACCCAAACTTGCTGACCTCGGTCTTGACGGCGTAAATGCGGAGCTTCAAAACGAGTTGCGCAATTACGTCAAGGCGCTGGCCGTGCTGAATGACGCAGGAATCCTGCATCCTGGTGACAGATTCTATGCCCATCAAAAGATTCTCGATGAGGCAGGCGTGGCAGCAAACAGTGCTGGTGAGGTAGGCGCAGCAATTGCAACGGTGCTGCAGAAGCCTGAATTCTCGATTCACGATATGGATAGCCCGACATGGTATCGCGGCAACGTCAGCTGCCCGCCACTCGTGGAAAAGGATCGTCTGCCGCCGGTGCTGGCAGCGCTCGGCGCAAAACGCGTTGTGATTGGTCATACGCCGACCGCCACACGCGATGTTGTTGAACGGCTTGGCGGCCGCATTCTTGAAATCGACACTGGCATGTTGAATGCGTACTACCACGGCAGCGGCCACGCGCTCGTACTCGCCGGCGACAAGCTCGATGTCGTCGACGAGCAGGGCTTGCACAGCACTGTCCTGCCGGACCCGCGCCCGAATGGCAAAGAAGCCCTGTCTGCGGAGCAGCTTGAAAACTTGTTGCGAACCGGCGACGTGCTGTTCGGCGAACGGCGCAAGGATGGCAGCAGCATTGCCAAGGTAGAGCTGGGCGGCGTCAGCGTGGACGCGGTGTTTACGCCGGCGCGCTCGAAAAAAGTTCTGCCCGAGCTTGCCGCCTATCGGCTTGATCGCATGCTGGATCTGCAGGTAGTGCCGCACACGGTTGAGCGCGAATTCAATGGTAAAAACGGCGTGTTGCAGCTTCGACCCGAGTCTGCGGTCAGTGAAGAGCAGCGAGTGGCGAAACAACTGGGAGGTTCGGCGTGGTGCCCCTTGCAGGTACAGTGGGACACGATGTTCGTTTTCGATGCCTTGATCCTGAACGACGTGCGCGCGCAGCAGGATATTCTCTACAGTCGCGAATCCTGGAAGATATTCCTGATCAATCACTACAACGCGTTCGGTACGGGGCGCAATCTGCCGCGTTACCTGAAGGATATACCGCTCACAATTACTGACGCGTGGCGCGACGCCTTGCGGTCTCTGGAGGACGACGCGCTGGCAGCGCAACTCGGTGATGTGCTGGATACCCGACAGCTGCGCGCGCTGCAAAGGCGCCGCGACGCGCTGCTCGAAACCCTCTAGATTTCGTTAGCGGCTGCCGCAGCGGCGATATGCTCTGCGGCGCGAAACGCCAGCGCCATAATCGTCATGGTCGGCTGGCCGCGTCCCGACGTCACGAAGCTCGAGCCATCGCAGATGAACAGGTTGCTGACATCGTGACTGCGATGGTAGCGATCAACCACTGAAGTTTGCGGATCGTTACCCATGCGGCAGGTGCCGAGCAGATGCGCGCCCCCCGTCTGGTGTTCAACGGGGTAAATCCACGACTTCCTGGCGCCGGCCGCATCGAAAATTTCCATGGCGCGATCCTGCAGGAACTTCGCAATCGCGAGGTCGTCGTCGTGATCGCGATAGGTCATGCGCAGCGCAGCACGGCCCCACTGGTCCTTGTAGTTCGGGTCCAGCGTGATGTTGTTGCTGTCCTGGGCGAGCGACGTCGTGTTGCCGAGGATGCACATCTGGCGCGTGTAGTTGTTCGCGAGTGCGTCCTTGAAGGCCTTGCCCCAGCGCGGCGCATCCGGTGCCATGCCGGCCATCGTGTACAGGATCGGCGTTGCCGAAAACAGCGGTCGCGCATCGATACCGCCGCCGCCGTAGAAACCGCGCGCAGGGTCCGACTCATAAAAGTCATGCACGATGCGTGTTACCTGCACACTCTTGTAGTCGTTCAACTGCTCGTCAAATACGCCGTTTGCCAGTGAATGACAATTGAACATCAGGTTGCGACCGACGAAACCGCTGGAATTGCACAGGCCGTCGGGGTGCTGCTCGGAAGCGGAGTCCAGCAGCAGCCGGGATGTTTCGGCACCGTTAGCAGAGAGAATTACCGCCTTGGCCTTTTGTGAGCGCTCATTGCCATCGGCGTCGTAGTAGAGCACTTCCGCCACCTTGCCGTTTGCATTCGTCGGCACACGAAACACGGTGCTCAAGGGGCGAATCTCGCAGTGGCCGCTCGCCATGGCCTGCGGAATCATCGATGCGAGGGTTGATGACTTCGCGCCGACTTCGCAGCCAAAGCCCATGCAGTATCCACAATGGATGCAGCCGGCGCGGCCGTTGTGCGGCTTCGACAGGATTGCCAGCGGTGCGGGTTGCGGGTGCAGGCCGATTTTTTTCGCGCCTTTTTCCAGCAACGCGCCCGATGACTTGATCGGCATCGGCGGCACCGGGTAGGGCTTCGAGCGATACGCATCGAACGGGCCCGGCGCACCGGACACACCGATTTCCCAATCGACCCGCGTGTAATAGGGCTCGAGTTCGTCGTACGTGATCGGCCAATCCGCGAAGTTGGTGCCACTGATCGGGCCAAGCAGGCTGCGTTCCCTGAAATCCGATTCGTGGAAGCGCCAGTAGTTGCCGGTAAAGTGCACGCTGCTGCCGCCGACCGTTTTCGCGTACTCCGCCGGCTGGCGAAACGGCGACGGTTCGGCCTTTTTACTCTCGTCATCGCGGAACGTCTGGCCAGCGCGCTGTGCCGCGCCGCCCATCAGGCTGCCGTTAATCGTCACGTCAATTTCATCGTGCGTAAAATCGCCGGCCTGGCGAAACGGGCCCTGCTCAAGCACGACCACGTCGAAACCCTTGCCCGACAATTCCTTTGCAAGGATGCCGCCGGCCGAGCCGGAACCGACGATGACAAAATCGACGGCCTCGTCCAGCGCGTACGTTTTCTGCGCCTCAATCGCCATTGCCGTTCTCCTTGCGATACTGCGCGTCGTAGTAGCCGAACGGCGGTTGATAGGCATGTTGATGCGGGTCGAGGCCAAGCAGTTTCCAGCCGACGTAGTCGCGATTGCCGCCGTAACCCGGCATGCCGAACATCCCCATCATCGTCAGCAGGTGCAGGAAGCCGAAAAACGGCGTCTCATCCTGCGTGGCGAGGTGCTGGTCCTGATCTGCTTCGGCGAGATCCGAGAAACGTTCCGCGCCGACAAACCCGGCGGCGATCGGCGCCTGGAACTCGACAAGCCCGCTCTGCAGGAAATCAAGATTCTCGGCCATGAAGCCGCCGACGGCCTTGTCGATAAACCAGATGACGCCGGCTTCACGTGCGCCGGGCGTATCGGTAGTGGGGACAATGCGGGCAACGATGGCCTCGAGCTCGCGGGCCTCGGCGGCGTTCAGCACCTCGAATGCAGCGCCGTTGTCGCGTGCGCTGCAGGCCGCCTGGAAGAGCGCTGCAAGTCCGGGGATTCCGGCACGCAAAGCGGTCGCACCGCTAAAAGATCCGCTCATCTGCAAAAACAGACGCCGCGATAATGCCTTGTCGTTCATGGCTCCCCCCGGAATCGATCGACTGCGTGCAAACTAGCACAGACCGCGGTCCTTGGCGCGGGCCGCTGTGGCCTGACTACCGGCCTGCCGGCAGATCACCTAGTATGGCCAGCTGACACCAAACGCCGGCGCGGCCGGGACCGGAACTCATGGGAAAACTGACCACACACGTGCTCGACACAGCCAACGGCTGCCCCGCAGCGGGCATCGCGATCGAGCTGTACCGGCTCGACGCGACCCGCACGCTGGTCGCGGCGGCCGTGACCAATGCGGACGGCCGCACGCCTGCGCCGTTGCTGGACGGGGCTGCCTGGCAGGCCGGCTGCTATGAGCTCAAGTTTGCCGTCGGCGATTATTTCGCCGCACGCCAAACCGGGCTGCCACAACCACCGTTCCTCGACGATGTCGTGATTCGCTTCGCAATGGCAGAGGATGAGCACTATCACGTGCCCCTCTTGGTCTCACCGTGGAGTTATTCGACGTACCGCGGGAGTTAGACGCACCGAGATGGCACAACCGACCAAAAACTCAGTTCGTTTCGTGCTCGATGGCGAAATTATCGAACTCCGTGACATCGACCCGACGCGCACCGTGTTGCAGTACCTGCGCGAAGACCTGCACCGCACCGGCAGCAAGGAAGGCTGCGCGGAGGGCGACTGCGGCGCCTGCACCGTCGTCATTGCGGAGGCGGGGCCGTTCGGCCGGCTGCAAACCCGTGCAATCAATGCCTGTATCCAGTTCCTGCCGACGCTTGACGGCAAGGAGCTGCTGACCGTGGAAAGCCTGAAAGACGCAGACGGCAGCCTGCACCCGGTGCAGCAGGCGCTGGTGGATTGCCACGGCTCGCAATGCGGGTTCTGCACGCCCGGTTTCGTCATGTCGTTGTTTGCGCTTTACAAGAATGCGACGCGGCCCGAGCGCGTCGAGATCGACGACGCGCTGGCCGGCAACCTGTGCCGCTGCACCGGCTATCGCCCCATCGTTGCTGCGGCGCAGGCGATGTTCGATTCGCCGCGGCAGCAGGACGACAGCTGGCTGCGGGCAGCGCACGACGTGCCCACCAGCGATGAGAAAACCCGCGTCGCAAGACTGCAATCCATCGCGCATGACGACATGGTGGCGCTGACTTACGGTGACAAACGTTATTTTGCGCCGCGCAGCACGGCGCAGCTGGCAGCGCTTTTGAAAGAGTACCCCGAGGCAACGCTGCTGGCGGGCGGCACTGATGTCGGCCTGTGGGTCACGAAACAGCATCGCGATTTGCAAACCGTAATTTACACGGGACGCGTTGCCGAGTTGCGTGAGCTGCGGGTCGATGATGCAGAGCTGCAGGTCGGTGCGGCAGTCACGTTCAGCGAGCTGATGCCTCAGCTGCTCGAACATTTTCCATCGCTGCAGGAATTGATGCTGCGTTTTGCCTCACCGCCCATCCGCAATGCCGGCACGCTCGGCGGCAATGTCGCGAACGGTTCACCGATTGGCGATTCGATGCCAGCCCTGCTGGCGCTCGACAGCAGGGTGCGACTGACAGCGGCGGACGGCAGCCGGGAACTGCCGCTGTCGGCGTTCTATATCGACTACCAGAAAAATGCTTTAAAAAAAGGCGAGTTTGTCGAGTGCCTCGTTATTCCGTTGCTGGCGCCGGGCGAGCTCTTGTTCAGCTACAAGGTTTCGAAACGCTTCGACCAGGACATCTCCGCCGTGTGTGCGGCGTACCGCCTGCGGATTGAGAACGACGTGATCAGCGACGCGCGAGCGGCCTATGGCGGGCTTGCCGCAATTCCAAAGCGCGCATCCGCCTGCGAGGCAGCATTGACCGGCAGCGCTTTTACGGAAGACACGTTTATCGACGCCGGTTTCGCACTGGAGGCCGACTTCCAGCCGATTAGCGACATGCGCGCCAGCGATGAGTACCGGCGGCGCATCATGATGAACCTGTTGCAACGCCTCTGGCATGACGCCGTTGCCGTTCGCCACGTGCAGCAGCCCGAGCGGGTTTACGATTATGGACGCCGCGAGCGTGCCTGAGCAAAAACGTACGGGCATTGCCGGTGCCGCCGGCAGCGCGGTGCCGCACGACAGCGCGCATCTGCACGTCAGCGGCGAAGCGACTTACACCGATGACATTGCGGAGCCGCGCGGTGTGCTGCACGTGGCGGTCGGCATGAGCGCACGCCCACATGCAAAACTGAAACGCGTGAATCTCGATGCGGTCAAGGCGGCGCCCGGTGTCGTCGATGTGATGGTCGCTCGCGACATTCCCGGCGAAAACAATTGCGGTCCGGTCATGAAGGACGACCCGATTCTCGCGCCGGGGCTCGTGCAGTACGTCGGGCAGGCGGTTTTTGCAGTTGCGGCGACTACCGTGGACCAGGCGCGTAAGGCAGTGGCACTCGCGGAAATCGACTACGAAGACCTCGAAGCGGTACTCGACCCGCTGACGGCGGTGGAGAAGGAGTCCTTCGTTTTGCCGTCGGAAACGCTTGAGCGCGGCGAGCCCACGGCTGCGATTGCCAAAGCAAAACATCGCCTGCAGGGTCGCGTTGAGCTTGGCGGCCAGGACCAGTTTTACCTCGAGGGCCAGATTGCAATGGCGCTGCCGCGCGAAGACGGCGACCTGTTTGTGTACAGCTCAACGCAGCATCCCGGCGAAGTGCAGAACCTTGTCGCACACGCGATTGGCAAGCAGGCAAAAGACGTCGTGGTTGAATGCCGTCGCATGGGCGGCGCGTTTGGCGGCAAGGAAAGCCAGCCGGCGCTCATCGCCTGCATTGCCGGCCTGATGGCGAATCGCACCGGCCGCCCCTGCAAGCTGCGGCTCGATCGTGACACCGACATGATCATGACCGGCAAGCGTCACGACTTCGTTATTGATTACGACGTTGGCTTTGATGACGAAGGCCGCATCAACGGCATCGAATTCATGTTCGCGTCGCGCTGTGGCATGTCCGCGGACCTGTCCGGCGCGATCAACGACCGCACCATGTTTCACTGCGACAACGCCTACTACCTGCAGAACATCAAAATCGTGTCGCATCGCTGCAAGACGCACACCGTTTCGAACACGGCGTTCCGCGGTTTTGGCGGCCCGCAGGGCATGTACGGTATCGAGTATGTTGTCGATGACATTGCGCGTTACCTGCAGAAGGACCCGCTCGATGTACGTCGCACCAACTACTACGGAATCGGCGAGCGCGATATCACGCCGTACCTGCAGAAAGTCGACGACAACATCCTGCCGGAAATTACGACGCGCATCGAAAACAACGCGGATTACCGCGCGCGGCGCGCGCTGATCGATCGCTTCAATGACGAACACGCGCACCTCAAGAAAGGCATCGCGCTGACACCGGTCAAGTTCGGCATTTCGTTTACGGCTACACACCTGAATCAGGCGGGCGCATTGCTGCATGTGTACACCGACGGCACCGTGCACCTGAATCACGGCGGCACCGAGATGGGGCAGGGCCTGTTCACGAAAGTGGCGCAGGTGGTTGCGGACGAACTGCAGATCGATATCGATCAGATCAAGATCACCGCATCGGACACGAGCAAGGTGCCGAACGCGTCCGCCACCGCCGCCTCGAGCGGTTCGGACCTGAACGGCAAAGCGGCACAGGCTGCGGCACGTACGGTGAAAGAACGGATGACGCGGTTTGCCGCCGAGCATTTCAAAGTCAAAGAAGCAGCGGTGCGGTTCGAGAACAACGAGGTGCATGCGGGCGACCACAGGCTGTCGTTCGCCGAGCTGGCGCACCTTGCGTGGTTCGCGCGCGTATCGCTCTCGTCGACCGGTTTCTATCGCACGCCAAAGATTAACTATGACCGCAGCACCTTCAGCGGCCGACCGTTTTTCTACTACGCCTACGGCGCAGCGGTTTCCGAGGTGCTGATCGATACGCTGACAGGTGAATACCGGCTGTTGCGGGTCGACATCGTGCACGACTGTGGCAAGTCGCTGAATCCGGCGATCGATATGGGCCAGATCGAAGGCGGTTTTATTCAGGGCGTCGGCTGGCTGACGACCGAGGAGCTGTGGTGGAACGAGCGCGGTGAACTGAAAACGCACGCGCCGTCCACTTACAAGATTCCGGTCTGTTCCGACGTCCCGCAGGCTTTTAACGTCGAGATCTATGAATCCGGCGGCAATCGCGAAGAGACGATTTTTCGCTCGAAAGCCGTTGGCGAGCCGCCGCTGATGCTGTCGCTGTCTGTGTTTTTTGCGTTGCGCGATGCGATCGCCGCGTGCGGGCCTGCCGGTTGCCGGCCACCGCTGCGCGCACCGGCAACGCCGGAAGCGGTACTCGAAGCGGTAATGGCCATCAGCGAGCAAGATGATGACTGACTGGATTGCCGAAGCCGCGCGGCTGCGCAAAACAAACGAACCCGCCGTGCTCGTCAGCGTCGCGGGCGTACGCGGCTCCGCGCCGCGCGAAGTCGGTGCGAAGATGCTCGTGACGGCACAGGACAGCTTCGGCACGATCGGCGGCGGCGCGCTGGAATACCAGAGTATCCGGATTGCGGCCGAGCGTTTGCGGGCCCCGGGCGCAAGCGCCTGCCTGCGACGCTTTCCGCTGGGCAGCAACTGCGGCCAGTGCTGCGGCGGCGTCGTCGATATCCTGTTCGAGCCACTTCAAGGCATCCGCTGCATCGATGCGCTGCTTGGTGCCTGGCAAAACCGGCAGCAGGTCGTGTTACTCACAATGCTTAATGAGGCGGGCGAGCCGATCAAACACCTGCTCGATGCGAACGGCAAGTGGCAGCGTGCGATTGACGACGCACAGGGTGCCGCGCAAGTCGGAAGTGCTCACTGCGATGAGCCGGGCGCCGACGCGGTGTCTGCAGCGCTTTCGTTGCTGCGAGAAGGCGCGGGCGCGCAGCGTATCGATACGCCGGGTCGTGGCGAGCAATTCCTGTTGATAGAGCCGATCACTGAAAGCGGCTTCGACATCGCCGTGTTCGGAGCGGGCCATGTTGGCAGCGCACTCGTTCAGCTACTCGCAGGGCTGGACTGCACACTGCGCTGGATAGATTCACGTCGCGGTATTTTCCCCGCCGAAGTTCCAGCAAACGTGCAATGCATCGAGAGCGCTGAACCCGTTCGTGACGTTGCGGCACTGCCGGCCGCTTCCTGCTACTTCATCATGACGCACAGTCATGCGCTGGATCTCGAGATCACCGCCGCTATACTGCGACGCGGCGATTTCGCCTACTGCGGTCTGATCGGCTCGGCAACGAAGCGCAAGCGTTTCGAAGCGCGCCTGCGGCAGTCCGGCATTGACGAGCACAGGCTGCAGCGGCTGACCTGTCCGATAGGCATACGCGGCATCTCCGGCAAAAAGCCGCAGGAGATTGCAATCGCCGCGGCGGCCGACGTGTTGCGGCAACGAGAACGTCAGCTTGCGGCACTCACCGCTGCCGATCGCAAGCTCTACACGCTGCACGCCTGAGAAAAAAGCGACGCAATGGAAGCATACATTTTTGAATGGCTGAACCTGCTGGGCCGCTGGGTGCATTTGATTACCGGCATTGCCTGGATCGGTTCGTCGTTCTATTTCATCTGGCTCGACAATCACCTGCAGCCACCCAAAAGTCCGGACGACGACGCAAAAGGTGTCGGCGGCGAGCTGTGGTCCGTGCACGGCGGCGGTTTCTATCACGCGCAAAAGTACAAGGTAGCGCCGACGATGCTGCCGGAGACGCTGCACTGGTTTAAGTGGGAGGCCTACACGACCTGGATCTCGGGCATGTTCCTGCTTGCACTGATTTACTGGTATGGCGCGAACGTTTACCTGATCGATCCGGGCGTCATGCCGCTGTCCGTTGGCGCGGCCGTCGGCATCGGCGCAGCGGTGCTCGCAGGCGGCTGGTTGGTTTATGACGGCCTGTGCCGCTCGCCGCTTGGCCGCAACGATTCCTTGCTCGGCATCATCCTGTTCCTGCTGGTCGCGCTGCTGGCCTGGGGCTTGTGCCAGCTTTTCAGCGGCCGCGGCGCCTACATCCACTACGGCGCGGTGCTGGGCTCGATCATGGTGGCGAACGTGTTCTTCGTCATCATCCCGGGACAGAAGCGCATGGTGCAGGCGGCCGAGACCGGTACCGCGCCCGACCCGGCGGACGGCCTGCGCGCGAAGCAGCGTTCGGTGCACAACACCTATTTCACACTGCCGGTGCTGTTCGTCATGACCAGCAACCATTTCGCGATGACCTATAACCACGAATGGAACTGGTTGATTTTAATAATTATTTCGGCCATTGGTGCGCTGGTGCGCGTATGGTTTGTCGCGCGCCACAAAGGGCCGGCATCGCCGTGGCCACTGCTCGTTGCCGCACTCCTGCTGATCGCCGTGATCGCAGCAATCGCGCCGCGCAACAACACTGCGGAGACCCCGGTTGTCACACTCGCCGACGTTCGCCCGGTGATCGAGATGCGCTGCACGGTTTGCCACGCCGCAATGCCGACACATTTTGCATTCCAGGCCGCGCCGCTGGGGGTAATGCTGGAAACCGATGAACAGATACTTATCGAACGCGAACGCATCTATCAGCAGACGGTCGTGACGAAGGCGATGCCGATCGGCAATTTGACGACGATCACGGACGAAGAACGTGCGTTAATTGGCGCCTGGTACCGGAGCAGTGCTGATGACTGACGACCTCGAAGACTATCCGCGCGACCTTGTCGGTTACGGCGACTCGCTTCCCGATGCGAACTGGCCGGGTGGCGCGAGGCTCGCCTTGCAGTTCGTCGTTAACTACGAAGAGGGCGGTGAAAACTGCGTGCTGCACGGCGATGCAGCCTCGGAGGCGTTCCTGTCGGAGATTGTCGGCGCACAGCCGATCAAGGGCATGCGCCACCTGAACATGGAGTCAATCTACGAATACGGTGCACGCGCCGGCTTTTGGCGCTTGCATCGCCTGTTTACGGCGCGCGGCTGGCCGGTCACGGTGTTCGGCGTCGCGATGGCCCTGCAGCGCAATCCGCATGTCGTCGATGCGATGTGGGCCGCCGACTGGGAAATCGCCAGCCACGGCCTGCGCTGGATTGATTACCAGCACATTGACGAAGCACACGAGCGCGCGCACCTCGAAGAAGCAATCAAAGTGCATCGCGCCGCGACCGGCGAGCGGCCACGCGGCTGGTATCTCGGCCGCTGCAGCCCGAACAGTCATCGACTGGTCGCGGAAGAGGGCGGTTTTCTGTACAACGCCGACAGCTACGCCGATGACCTGCCGTACTGGGATTACCAGTTTGAAGAACCGCAGCTGATGGTGCCGTACACACTCGATGCCAACGACATGCGTTTCGCGACACCGCAGGGCTTCAATTCCGGACAACAGTTCTTTGAGTATTTGAAAGACAGTTTCGACGTTCTCTACAAAGAGGGTGCCGAAAAACCGCGCATGATGTCCGTAGGCCTCCACTGCCGACTGGCAGGGCGACCCGGACGCGCCGCTGCGCTCGATCGCTTTCTTGACTACGTCGCGGAGCACAGGGATGTCTGGGTGTGCCGGCGTATCGACATTGCCGAGCACTGGCGCAGGCAGCATCCGGCGCACCAGGCAAGCAGCACATGACGGTCGTCAACAAGGCTGCGTTTGTAGAACGCTATGGCGGGATCTACGAACACTCGCCGTGGGTTGCCGAGCGGGCGTGGGACAGCCTGTGCGAACCGGGCGCGACGGCGACCGTGGCAAATGCGCTGGCGGAAGCCGTTGACGATGCCGACCACGCGCAGAAGCTCGCGCTGATACGCGCGCATCCCGACCTTGCCGGGCGCGCCGCAGTAAAGGGAGAGCTGACGCGGGAGTCTACGGGTGAGCAGGCAAGCGCGGGCATCGACCAGTGCGCGCCGGAGGAGTTCGCGCGTTTCCAGGATTTCAATGAACGCTACCGCCAAAAATTCGGCTTTCCGTTTGTCATGGCGGTGCGCAACAGCAACCGACACGCGATACTTGCAGCGTTCGAAGAGCGCCTGCAGAACGACCCCGACACCGAGTTTGCCCGGGCGCTAGCCGAGATCCATAAAATTGCGCGCCTGCGCCTTGCCGCACTGGAAGAAGATCAGGAATGACCGACGTCAATGAAAAGCCGTTTCACCAGTGGCTGCCGCTCGAGCATCCGCGCCTCGGCACGCGTGTCGTGTTCGCGAACGACGAATTTTTTGCCGCGAAAGAGCGCCTCATTGAGCCTGCGGCGCCGGTGTTTATTCCCGACAAGTACGACGATCATGGCAAGTGGATGGACGGCTGGGAGTCGCGCCGGAAACGCGGACCGGGGCATGACTACTGCATCGTGCGACTGGGTATCCCCGGGATTGTGCGCGGAGTAGACATCGACACTTCGCACTTCACAGGCAACTACCCGCCCGCCGCTTCAATTGACGGCTGCAACAGCGCCGACGACGTGCCTGGCGATGACGCCGGCTGGCAGCCGCTGCTCGGTGAAACGGCATTGCAGGGCAATTCCCATCACTGGCACGCGATTCATTGCGAAGACGCTGTTACGCACCTGCGGCTCAATATTTTTCCGGACGGCGGCGTGGCGCGGCTGCGAATTTTCGGCGAAGTGCGGCCCGACTGGTCGAAAGTCGCCGACAACGCGCTGCTGGACCTGCTCGCGGTAGAGAACGGCGGTCGCGCGCTCGCGGCAAGCGACGAACACTTCGGTTCGATGCATAACATGAACGTCGCCGGTCGCGGCATCAACATGGGCGACGGCTGGGAGACCGCGCGGCGGCGGGGGCCCGGCAACGACTGGTGCGTGCTGGCGCTGGGGCATCGCGGCGAGATCGAGGAAATCGAAATCGACACCGCGCATTTCAAGGGCAATTACCCGGATCGGGCAGCGATCCAGGCGGCGGATGCGGCGGGCCTGTCACTGACGGATTTGCTCGACAAAAGCACAAGCTGGCCGCTGCTGCTGCCGGAACAAAAGCTCGCCGCTGATCAGCAGCATTACTTCAAGAACGAACTGCAAAAGACAGGTCCCGTGACGCACCTGCGCCTGTCGATTTTCCCTGATGGCGGCATTAGTCGCCTGCGGCTGCTGGGCCGCATCACCCGAGACTGATCATGGCTGACCGTATATTGAAACCCCTGCCGATAACGGCGGAACGTTTTGCTCCGTATGGCGATGTCATCGGTACCTTGCCGGAGAAGCGCGCAGCGATGAACGAAGCACGTTTCGAACGCTTCGATGATCTGGCCAAGCTCGACATTGATCTCACTGGCGACGGTCATGTCGCCATCAGCATCGCGAAAAGCCGTGTTGCTACCGTGTTGCCGTATCGCTTCGACATGATCGAGCGTCACCCGCTCGGCAGCCAGGCGTTCGTGCCGCGCATGGCATTTCCATTTGTCGTCGTTGTCGCGCCGCGCGGCGCAAGCGTCGATACGGCAGATCTCGAGGCCTTCGTTACCAACGGCGCACAGGGTATCAATTACCATCGTGGCACCTGGCACATGCCGTTAATCTCGCTGGCAGTCGGCCAGGAATTTCTGATTATCGATCGTTGTGGCAGCACCGCGAATTGCGAAACGCTGGTGCTGGGCGATGCGGTTGTACTGCAGGCGCCATGAAGCATGACCAATGAACCTGTGTTAGTGGATTGCCTGCCGTGAGCCGCAGGAAAAAGCTTGCCGCTTACCGGGCGACGATCCTGCACTGCCTGAAAGCGCCGGCCAGCGCTGCAGACCTTACCGTTTTCGACGACGGCCTCCTGTTCGTGGAGGACGGCCTGGTCGTTGAAGCAGGGCCTGCGCGCGACGTGCTCGAGCGCCTCCCGGCCGAAGTGCCGATTCACGATTACCGCGGCCGCCTGCTCATGCCCGGCCTCATCGACTGCCATGTGCACTATCCGCAGATTGACATGATCGCGTCGTACGGCGAGCAGCTGCTCGAGTGGCTGGAAAAATACGCGTACCCGGCCGAGCGCCGTTTTGCCGATGCTGCGGTCGCTGCCGAGACGGCGGAGTTTTTCGTCCAGCAGCTGCTCGCGAACGGCACGACGACGGCGCTCGTATTCGCAACCGTGCACCCGCAATCGGTGGACGCGATCTTCGCGGCTGCCGAAAAGCGCAACCTGCGCCTGCTATCGGGCAAGACCCTGATGGATCGGGATTGTCCCGAAGATTTGCGAGACACCGCGGAGGGCGGCGTTGCCGACAGTCGTCGGCTGATCGAACGCTGGCACGGGCAGGGGCGGCTCGGCTACGCGATCACGCCGCGCTTCGCCGTCACCTCGAGCAAAGAGCAGTTAAGTGCCGCGGGCCGGCTGGCGCAGGAATTCCCGGATGTGCACGTGCACACGCACCTCGCCGAACACGGCGCCGAAGTGGAACGGATTGCGCAGCGCTTCCCGGAGTGCCGCAGTTACCTCGATGTCTACCAGCGGCACGGCCTGCTGCGCGAGCGCTCGGTCTTTGCGCACTGCCTGCATCTCGACGAAACGGACCGCAGCGCGCTGGCGCGGCACGGCGGCGCGATCGCGTTCTGCCCGACGTCCAACCTGTTTCTCGGCAGTGGCTTGTTTGATCTTGCTGCAGCCAATGCGCACGGCATACGCACCGGCATGGGCAGTGACGTTGGCGGCGGGACGACGCTCAATATGCTGCGAACGCTGGCCGCGGGTTACAAGGTTTTGCAGTTACAGCAGCAGTCCCTGGCGCCGTTCGCGGCGCTGTATCTCGCCACGCTCGGTGCGGCGAAAGCCCTGTATCTCGACGATCGCATCGGCAGTTTCGCGCCAGGGCGCGAAGCGGACTTTATCGTTGTAGATGATCGCGCTACGCCGTTGTGCGCAAGACGCAGTGCTGCAAGCGAGTCGATCGAGGAACGTCTGTTTGCACTGCTGATGCTGGGCGACGATCGGGCGATCGAAGCCACTTATTCAATGGGTGAGCCGGTTTACGCGCGCGTCAGCTAGGAAAGCTGCGGCGGCGCATTCTAAACCTGCGCCAGCGCTCAGCCCTGCTCCGCCCGGACAAGTTCGCGCAGCCGGCCAATGACCGGTCGGAGTTCCGGTTTGTGCTCGGCCAGTTCGTCAACGGTCATGCCGGATAATTCGTAGGGCAGCACCAGCCATTCCTGTGTTTCGTGCACGTAGTAGTCGGGCGTGCGCACTGTCTTTTCGCTTGGCCTGTAATAGACACAGGCCACGCGGATGTCGTGCGGCAGGTTGCGCCGCGTTTTGCGCGCAAGTTGTTCGATGACAGCACGCACGCTGTTGCCAGTGCTGTAAACGTCGTCGACGATCAACAGCGAATGCTCGGCCGACAGTGTCTCGAGCAGGTACTGCAAGCCGTGTACGCGAATTGCGTCCGCTTTATCCACCATTTGCGAATAACTCGCCTGGCCGGCATACGAGGTGCGGATCGCGATGTGATCGGTCGGGATACCGAAATGGTCGAGGCCTTCCTGGACCGCAATGCCGACAGCACTGCCCCCTCGCCAGAGCCCGACGAGGAAGTCCGGGCGAAAGCCGGCCTCATAAATCTGGCGGGCGAGCCGAAAGGAGTCGAGCAGCAGGTGGTCGGCCGCGATGTAAGTTTTTTTCATCAGGTTTTCAGCTCGCGTGGCAGGTGCTGTAGTATTGGCGCTCGCCATTATAACGACAAACGCTGGCCGGCACGGCGTCAACGCCGGATGCAGCGCCACCAAACCGGCAAAGACGGAGATCCCGATGGAAAAGACCGTGCTCACCGCTGAGCAATTGCTGCAGGATTCCTTTCGCCTGGGCATCAAGATTCTCGAAAGCGGCTTTGAGCCAACGCTGATTATCGCCGTGTGGCGCGGCGGTACGCCGGTGGGCATGGCGGTGCAGGAGATACTGTCTTATTGCGGCGTGGAGTCGGACCATATTGCGATTCGTACGTCGTCTTACACGGGCGTCGATGAGCGCTCCACTGTCGCGGTGCACGGCCTCAACTACATCATCAAGAAAGTGTGTTACGACGATCGTGTACTGATCGTTGATGACGTGTTCGACACCGGCAATACTTTCAAGGCCGTGATCGACGAGTTGCGGCAGCGTGCTCGCGGCAATACACCGGAAGATATTCGCATGGCGGTGCCCTGGTACAAGCCCACGCGCAACGAGACGGACCTCGTTCCTGATTATTACCTGCATGAAACCAGCGAATGGCTGGTATTTCCGCATGAGCTCGATGCCCTGACGCCGGAAGAAATGAAACGGCACAAGCCAGAATTGCATGGCATCGTCTACGGCAGCTGAGCAGGTCGCATGAAGTCGGTCTGTATCTATTGCGCGTCGTCGCCCGGCGCACGTCCCGAGTATGCAGTGGCTGCCGAAGCGCTGGCCCGCGCGCTGGCAGCACGCGACGTGACGATCGTCTACGGCGGATCATCCAAAGGCATCATGGGCCGCGTTGCCGATGCAGCGCTGGCTGCAGGCGGGCGCGTGATCGGCGTACTGCCGAAATCCCTCGTCAAGAAAGAAATCGGGCATGACGGCCTGCACGAGTTGCACATCGTTGCCTCGATGCACGAACGCAAAGCGATGATGTCAGAGCTTGCCGATGGCTTCATTGCGCTGCCCGGTGGCTTCGGCACGCTGGAAGAAATCATCGAGACAATTACCTGGGCGCAACTCGGCTTTCACAGCAAACCCTGTGGCCTGTTGAACGTCAGCGGCTACTTCGATGCGCTGCGACAGTTCATGGCACACGCAGTCAGTGAGGGTTTTATCCGGCGCGAGCACCACGACATCCTGCAGGTTGCGGAGTCGCCGGACGAGTTGCTCGCCATGTTCGACGTTTACACGCCACCAACGATTGCGAAGTGGCGCGACTGATTACCTGGTCCGCGTGGCGTCGGCTGAGTGGCCGGGGTTACAGATACTGAACGCAGCTGCCTGATTCGGTGAAAGCCTCAGCGAAGTTCACGCCCCAGCGTCTTGCCGCTGACCTGCTCGGCCAGCCGGCCCCACCTACCAGCGCAGGCGCCAGCGGCCCGTGGCGCTGCGGCTCTTCGGCTTACTCGATTGCAATGAGGCGCGCTTGTCTGCCAGCCACTCTTCGCGGTTCACCTTCGGATCCAGGCCTTTTTCGCGGCGGCGCGTTTCCTCGGCACTGCGATACGTGCAGAACTCCTCGTACGAGGTGATCTCGGCTTTCAGCTCGCGCATCACCAGTTCGACATAGATCGCATCGTCCAGGTAGCCGAAGCCCGGCACAGAATCCGGAATAATGTCATCCGGCGCGCAGAAGTAGGTTAATGCCCCGATAACGCGCTTGCGATCGTCGTCGCCAAGGTTCCATTCCTTGTCGCCCAGCATATCGATGATGACCTGCAGCCTGATCAGGCGTGAGGCGATGTACTCGGGCAACTCGGCAGCGTGTGCCTCCTCGATCAGCTTGCTTGCCGCGGCAACTACCTGTTCAGCTGTCACCTTGCTTGCCGTAACGGCTTTCGCCTGATCAACGGCCTCCTGGAAGTGATTGAGGTCCTTGTCGCTAAGTGTGAAAGTAATATCGAGTGGCATAACGGTACGTCGCAATAGGTAAAGTCATTTCTGCGGAGCGCCGATTGTATACGCATCGGCTCACCGCGACCATGCGCAGGATGCCTTGATGCTATCTGTCCCGGCCACCATACTCGCCAGAATTCCCTGCGGTTTTGCATAAGCAAGAGTCCCTCAATGACAGCGAGCCCTTTAAGTGTGATCAGCAGCCTGCCGCCACAGTTCAGCGAGGCGGAGGCATGCCAGATGGCGCGCGATCATTACGGTATTGAGGCGAGCGCAAAGGTTCTTGTCAGCGAGCGCGATCAGAATTTTTTATTACAGGCGCGTGACGGTCTAAGCTGGGTGCTGAAAATCGCCAATGTCGCCGAAGACCCGCAGTTCACGGATTTCCAGATCAAGGCATTGCAGTACATCGTTGAGCAGAGCCGGAACGTTCCGGTTCCCGCCATTCGCCGCACTAAAGGCGGTGCCGACAGCTTGCAAATCGACAGGAACGGGCACCTGCACGTCGTACGCCTGGTGCGCTGGTTGCCGGGCAAGCCACTCGATGCCGACAACCTGAATGCCGGGTTGTGCCGCAACCTGGGTGTCTTTCTGGCACAGCTTGGGCAAAGTCTTCACGGTTTCTCGCATCCGGGCGGCGCGCAAACGCTGCTCTGGGATATGCGCCAGGCACTCGCGCTGCAAGAGGTGCTGCCGCTCATTGCAGATGCGAACGTGCGCGGGCTGCTGGCGGGCTGCCTGGACGATTTTGCAAATTGCGCGCTGCCCGTATTGCCGCAGTTGCGTGCCCAGGTTATTCACAACGATTTCAATCCCGACAACATCCTGATGGATGCGGGCGACCCGAACCGAGTGGCCGGCGTCATTGACTTCGGTGATATGCAGTTTGCGCCGCTCGTCATCGATGTTGCGATTGGTGCCTCCTACCTGCGCAACACCGGCGGCGATCCGCTGCATCACATCGCAGAGTTTGTCGCCGGCTATCACGGCGTAACGCCGTTGACACTGACTGAAATCGACCTGCTCTACGATCTCGTCAACACCCGCCTCGCAACTACCGTCGCGATTCTTGCGTGGCGCAGCGGGGCTCGCGCAGCCGGTGACGCCTATCTCGACAAGGCCAGCGTCAGCGAGAGTTCAGCCGCACCGTTCCTCGCGCGCCTGCGCGAATTGCCGCGTGCGGACGTGCAGCAACGCCTGCGGCAGGTTTGCGCCTCTGTAGCGGTGCAACGCGACTGAATCTGATCTTTTGAAAGACAAAATAATTTATATAAAACAATAAGTTATTTGGCCCCGAAAACCCTGTGGCTGCGCCGCCGGCATGCCATGCCCAGTCTGTGCACCAGTTATCGGAATTCTTCTGGACCAACCCGTACGATTTTTCCGCATATCCACAGTATTTGGCGGATCACGTGTCCTTCTACTCGTTTCTGACAGCCGTATTCGCGGCCAGCGCTTTCGGCTACAGCGCGCTGGCCATGCGGCTGTGGGCAGAGCGGGGTGAGGTCAACAAGCGCGTGGGTACCGCCTTCCTGCTCGTGGCGTTCTGGATTACGAGCGGCGCCTTGCAACTGCAGTTCGAGTATCCGGCGCTGGTCAACGCCGGTCGTGTGGGACATTTCTTTGGCGCCGCACTGCTGCCGCTCCTCGTGCTTGTCGCTTTTCGTGCCTACGTCGGTGACGGACTTTCGCGGCGAATGGTTATCGCCTTATCTGTCATTCCGGTGGTGTCAATTGTCCTCGCCGTCACCAACTCGACGCACGGCCTGATGTGGGCAGTGCAAAACAGCCTGGGCTCCGCTGAGAGTCTCGGTGCAACCACCTGGGGTCCCTGGTTTATTTTTGCCACCGCGCCGCTGAGTTACGCGCTGCTCGGCAGTTCCATCATGACGCTGTTCATGCACAGCCACGCCGTCGCGCCTGCGAACCGACTGCGTGTGCGCCGCCTGGCAGTTGCCGTATTGCTGCCGTTTGCCGCACTCATCGCGCACGACGTCAGCGTCGGCCCCTTGGCAGTACTGGCGTTACCTGCCTCGTTTGCGCTCTTGCTGCCGATCTTCGCGACACTGGTGCTGCGCGAGCAGGTCATCGAATTTGCGCCGCTGGCCTACGAAACGGTTTTCCAGAATATGACTGATCCGGTACTTGTCGTTGACGAGAACCAGCGCGTCATTGGCATGAACCATTGCGCCGAACTAATGCTAAAGGTGAACGAAACACAGGCGTTGCACGCATCGCTCGAGGGCCTGTTCGGGCCGGACGTTCCGGAAGTTTACAGCGCGCTGCGAACCGGCA
Organism: Woeseia sp.; assembly: GCA_049665065.1. Classification (GTDB taxonomy): domain Bacteria; phylum Pseudomonadota; class Gammaproteobacteria; order Steroidobacterales; family Woeseiaceae; genus Woeseia. Next base: position 22,895 of record JBATFU010000108.1, read on the forward strand.
AGCCGCAGAAGCTGTTGACCAACAGTGGTCGCTTCCTGCACCTGCAGGCCTCGCCACTGAAAAACCACAAGAAGAACGGCGGCGGCCAGGTGCTTATGTTTCGTGACGTTAGCGACGTTGAGAAAGCGCAGCAGGAAGTGCGCAGCAGCGAGAAGCTGTTGCGTACGCTTATCGATCATTCGGTTAACGGCGCGGTCAGGCTGCGCTGGACGTCGGAAAGCGGATCACGGCGCCTGCGCTGCGTTTTTGCCAATGCAGCGGCGGGGCGCTTTGTTAACGCGAATCCCGACGTCATGCTGAAATGTTCGGCCGAAGAAATTATTCAGCTCGCCTGCAGCGGCATGCGCACGGAAGATGCCGATGCCGTGATCGATACATTCATCGCGGGTGCAACGCATGGCGAAGTCGTCGACGTCGAAACCCGTGTGCAGACAGGCGACGACGTCAAGTGGCTGCGTGTTATTGGTGAACCGGTCGGTGACAACGTAGCAGTGACCTTTGTCGATCTGACGGAACGCAAGGCGAAGGAACTGCAAATGGAGTCGATGGCATGGTCGGATCCCTTGACGGGGGTTCTGAACCGGCGCGGCTTCGAGCGCGATGCAACGCGCCGCCTCGCCGAAAGCGACGACAGTGCGACCGGTGCGTTGTTGTTTATCGATCTGAACGGATTCAAAAAAATCAACGACACGCGCGGGCACGAAGCAGGCGACCGCATCCTCGGCATTGCAGCGGATCGTTTGCGCAAGACCTTGCGCGGCTGCGACATCATCGGCCGGCCCGGCGGCGACGAGTTTGTAGCGCTGGTCCCGGACCTTGCGCCCGAGCTCGCTGAAAAGCTTGCAATGCGTCTGTCCATCGAACTGGACCAGCCGTATCAGCTCGGTGATTTCAGCCTTGAGTGCTCCGCCAGCATCGGGCTCGCGCTGTACCCGCAAAACGCCAATACCCTGACCGGCCTGATGCGTGCGGCCGACCAGGCCATGTATCGTGCCAAGGCCCGTTGCCGCGACGTTACTGATATTGGACAGCGCAATCTGCTGGAGAAAGCGAGCTAGCTCAGCTCCGCGAGCAACTCTCGGTGTTCAGCCAACAATGCGCGCGTTGCGCCGAAGTGCACCGCTGGAATACCCGGGTGCTCATGGCCTTCGCAGCTATCTGGTGTGTGGGACTTGCGGCTGCCCAGCTGGCCCTGCCGCTCTGTCTCTTTTTGTTTGCGGACTTGCTGGTTCGCTCGAACCTGGCGCGTGACCAATGATTTCTGACGGGCCGCGCTTGCCGGAATTGGCTAGCGGCAGGCGGCGGGCAGGTAGCGAGCCTCGATCGTTGCGCTGCTGCATTGCCAGTGCACAATATCATTTACATTTGTAGCGGTCAGATTCAGCACTTCATTCTGAATAATGCTGTGCG
>JBATFU010000109.1:0-1810 GCA_049665065.1 Woeseia sp.
CGCCAGCAGCGCCAATGTCGCTGCGCACCATGTATTGCACACCGACCGACAGGGCGACCACGTCATGGTCGAAATTCTGGTGAACGCGGTAGGCGATCGCCCGGTCGTTATATAACGACGCGTAGACCTGGTGGATTGCATCGAACAGGTGCCGGGTGCCACGCACATTCAGAAACGTCTCCTGCTGACCGGCGAAGGACGCGTCCGGCAAATCTTCAGCTGTCGCCGACGAACGAACGGCTACCGCAATATCCTTGCCGCCTGACATCTCATCCCAGGCTGCCTCGATCTGTTTGGCAAGCTCGGCAGGGAGGGGCGCATCCATGATCCAGCCGCGAATCGTTTTGCCCGCTGCGCTCAATTCAGGAATATTGTCTACATCGAGCTCGCGTAGCAGGTCGGATATGCGCTTATCCAGCTTGTTGCTTGCAATGAAATCGCGGAACGCAGTCGAAGTCGTTGCAAAGCCGCCAGGGACGGTTACACCCAGGTCGCTGAGATTGCTGATCATTTCACCAAGTGAGGCGTTTTTTCCGCCCACTTCTTCGACCTGGTGCATCCCGAGCTGATCCATCTTAATCACATAAGACTTCAAACCTGACTCCCTTGTGTTAACCGGTAGGACATGGACAATTGATCACTGATCTTTACAGAGCATGCTGCAGCAGTTGCGGCGGACGATAATCAGGCTGACCAGCTATGGATGAACGAACTGTTTTTTTCCTGTCGGACCAGACAGGCGTTACCGCGGAAACCCTCGGTCACAGCCTTTTGACGCAGTTCGACAGTCAGAATTTTCGGCAGGTGACTTTGCCATTTATCGATTCCCATGACAAGGCGAAGGAAGCGGTCGCGAAGATCAACAAAGCGGCACAAAAAGGCGCGATGCGGCCAATCGTATTTTCGACCCTCGTCCAGGACGATTTTCGCGCGATTGTGCGTGAGGCGAACGGCCTGCACCTCGACATTTTTGACGTCTTCCTCGAACCGCTGGAAAACGAACTGAAGCAGAAATCGACACACACGGCCGGTCGTGCGCACGGCATGAGCGACATGGAGTCGTACATGAAGCGTATCGAGGCGACCAATTTCGCGCTGGCGAATGACGACGGCGGTATCTCGCGTAATTATGAAGTTGCGGACGTTATCGTGGTTGGCGTTTCGCGCTCTGGCAAGACGCCCACCTGTCTGTACCTTGCCTTGCAGTATGGCGTTTATGCGGCAAATTATCCGCTTACGGATGAGGAATTCGACAGCGGTGACCTGCCTGACATTCTGCTTGCGCAGAAGCAAAAATTATTCGGCTTGACGATTGGGCCAGCAAGACTGCGGCAGATACGCAAGGAAAGGCGGCCCGTAGGGCGCTACTCGTCAGTCCAGCAGGTTGGTTTCGAAATTCGCTCTGCCGAAAAGATTTTCAAGCGTCACAATATACCGTACATCGATACCACAGAATTTTCGATTGAGGAAATTGCCAGCCGAATCCTGGATGGTACAGGAGTTGAGCGTCGCGTTCGACCCTGATTTTCTAAAATAAAAACTGTGACACAGGCCATGATTAATACGCTTTGAATTGCAAATCGCTATGCTATATTCAGAGCCATGTTACTTGATCATCAACTTGTACCGCAGGCACTGGCCAAGCCACGCAGCTTCGTTGGATTAATGGCGTTATACGAAAGTAACTACCTGCGATTGCAGCAACTGATTCCTGAGATAGAACGCCTCGACGGCTATTACCGATCAAACGTCGCTGGCGACTGCAGCCTGCATCTGGAAATTCTTGATCGCAGTCGCTATACCATTACGC
>JBATFU010000110.1:0-3798 GCA_049665065.1 Woeseia sp.
TCAGGGCGCGATCAACGTAGCCGCGGCGAACGCCAAACGACGGCGTGCCATCCGGCTGCATCTTCGGGCTGATGGCCTCAGGCCCGACGCTCAGCAGGCGCGCCCGCGGCAAATTAAACAGCTGGCAGGCGTTTTCGTTGGCATCGCAAAAGCAGCTGGCATCGACATCAAGCACAACGATCGCTTCCGGTGCGTTCTCCACGAGCGCACGGTAGCGCTCTTCGTTGTCACGCAGTGCGCATTCGGCCTCATGGCGACCGGTAACGTCGCGCAAACTGACCACGAAAACGTCTTCTTCCAGTGATGCAAGCCGGCTGGCATTGATCTCCGCGACAAATTCCCGGCCAGTCTCCGCGCGCGCGGTGATTTCGCCGCTGTGCAGCTCGACGTGCGTGTCATCAAGGTTGGTCATGAACGGCTGCAAAAAATCGCCAATGTCTTTGTCAGCAACGTCAGGCAGAATTCGGCTCAACGGTGAGCCGATCAGCTGCTCTTTGCTGAGATCAAAGTAACGGGTGCAGACCTTGTTGCAGTTGCGAATGAGACCCTGCGCGCTCACAGAGAGCAGCGCTTCGCTGACGCTGTCGAAGATCACTTCGATGGATGAGGAAGGCATGTTCTGCGGCGCGGCGCGCGGCAGCGCCTGGGTCAGCGTCTGCGTGAGTGTTTGCGCAAAGGATTCACTGAGCGTATGCGCAAAGGATTCGCCGACGCTCTTTTGCAACTTTGCATAGTGCTCGTCGAGCAGCCTGACCAGCGTCTGCAGGTCAAGCGCTTGCTCTTCGGGTTGTTTCGCTTCGCCTGACTGCTGCTCGTCGATTTCCATTCGCTGGTGCGCCCCGCATCTCGGCACGATTGATCGCGCAATTGCCCCGCTCGCGCAGCATCCTGTGGCAAGCAAAGCTTGGTTTTCTCGCTGCCGGCCTCTTGCAACTAACACGCACCAGCAGCAGTGGTCGCTCACTCTAGTTAGCGGGGAAATGGGCAACTGTGATGTCTGTCTCGATTCCGGGAAAACATTGGGAATTTATTCCCGGAAACAATCGCTTATCGAGTATTCAGGAACTTATGAGACTTACCTGATGTTTTACATAGGCAGTGCCGCGGACGGAAATCGTTAATGCACGCCTTTTCTTTGACATAAGTTGTCGTTGAGCGGAAGAACCCCGCCCGCAGGAAGGGCCTAGTTTTCTACAGCAGGCATCGAGATGACGGTTTCATTGTCGGCGGCCTCTTTGAGTTCGCCGTTAATGTCGAGATCAACTGCGTTGCTGCCGACGGAGATCGGCACCGAGATGGACTTCAGCATCATGCCGTCGCTGGTCGTCACCTCCGCCGTTACGTTGAGATAAAGACGCCCTTCCCGCTGCGGGACAAGTCGCACCTGGCGGGCGGCGACAGCTTCGTCACGTGGTATTTCGATATCAATGCTCTCCGGCTGAGAATCAGCGAAGAGCATGCTGTCGGTATCGTTAATGAAATAGCTAAGCCGCATCAGCTGACCGGGGTCGTTCGAGGCCACCTTGATCTCAATCGCAACCGGTTGCCCGACCAGCGGCGTGCCGAGGACCTTGTACTCGATGGAAACCGGCGCGGAAGGCTTGCCCGGTGAACGCGCAGCTGACGTCGCCGGTTTTTTGTCAGCAACAGCGGGCGACGCTGTTGTGTCAGCGTTTTGCTGGCACGCGGCAAGTCCGAGCAACAGCAATAAGGGCGTAAGCAAGTGTTTCGTGTGCATCAAATTCACCCGTTTTGAAATAGCTGCCTGCGACTCAAGGTGCAGGCTGAATGGTTATATCGAAGCAACTGCGCGCTGGAAATACCGTGCGGTCAGTGTCCTCGTCGCGATGCCTGAATTCAACGACATCCATGACGTAGTCGCCGGGCTGCAGCGCGTTCGGCGTTGTGAAATTCTCGCGATTCGCCTCACCGCTCAAACCCAGCAACTGCCCGCCAACCACGGCGTTTTGCACGACGCCATTCCGGTAGAAATAAATATCCGGGTCGCTTTGATCAATGGGGTCGTTCGGATCGTCCGGCGGCAGCTGCGCGACAGTCGCGGCGTCGGTAACGATGTCGAATTCGTAACGTGCCGGAACCGTGATCCTCATACGCAGAAAGCGGTGTTCCGACAGCCGGTTACCGACGGCTTCATTCGTATCGTGCTCACGATTGCTGCAGATTTTGACGCTAGTGCCGTTTGGGCTGATCTCTGTGTACACCGGCAATGCATCGGCGGGCTGCTGACTGTTGCCGTCGTTCGTTTCGCCGTCGCCGTAAATCCCGGTACCGTTGATATTGTGATAGCTGCGCAGGTCATTCAGCAGCGCGAGGCTTGAAAAATCTTCCTGAAGAAGACCCTCGGCGAACGAGTAAATACTCGTGTGGGCGGCGCTCGTGCGCTGCCGGTTCGTCATCGTTAAGAATATCGACGTGAAGGGTACGCTGCCCGTGTCGCCGCCGGTGACTTCGACGGTGTCATCCCAGAGGTCAAACAACAACGCCATCACGGAGAACTCGTTGTACCAGCCGCGCGGACTGGTCGAGCCGCCTTCGATGTCGATGCGAAAGCCGTTTGCTTGACGGTCGCTAAGCGTATCGCAGTAATTGGTGCTGTTGAGAGCCATACCGGAAAGTGCCGTGGCCCAGCCTTCACCGAATGCGACACGCATGTCGAGTTTGTCACCGGGACCGTGGGATCCGCCAATACTGTCCGAACGTGAGAACACGTCTTCAAAATAATGACCCCATTCGTGCACGATGACGTGGGAGTCGAACTCTTCAGTATCCTGGTTTTCCTTGCCGAGCAGGAACAATGAATCGATATCGCCGCGATAAAACGAGGTACCGAGTTCGCCGTTCGCGATATTCACGTCAGAGTCAGTAGACGTGCCCCGAGTCGGACTGTTGTTGACGCTCCAGTAAGCGTCGAGCGGCAAAAACGTGGCCGCCGGATCCGCCGTCAGGACCAGCAACATGCCACTGTAGATAGCATCCAGCACCGCGAAAGGTGCCGCCGCGCGCGGGCGCGTGTAGCTCGTGCCTCCCCAGCCTGTCGTCGCCGTCAGATTGCGGGTCTGGTCACTGCCGCCGGAGTTGAAAGCACTGCCGTCCAGCACGTACAGCGGCCGTCGATCGAGAGGGAATGCCGTGTTCGCCGTATTGTCGCGCACCTCGACGTCCCAGGACGGCGAGCCACTGCGCTTCAACTCGGCACGCACTCTCAGGAATACGTTCGCGGCCGCGGCGACGGTAAACGAGTAATTTCCAACGTCATCAGTGACGGTGGTATCGATGACTGCATTCGTCGCCGCATCAACAATCTGCATGGTTGCGCCGCGAATCGGGCGCTGTTCCGTCGTCGCATAGCTAAGCCCGATACAGTTTGGATTTGCCGGCACGAACTCATACAGGGCCTTGCCTGAAACTGTAACGATAGAGCCGGTTTCTACGCTCGTCACGGCAACGCTGTCGCGACCTCGTGCACCGTTGTTGTCGGTAACGGTCAACTCGAAAGTCAGGGTTTCGGGCGCATTGGGCTCCACCTCGGGCGCTACAAAACTGGCCGCGAGCTGGTTGGCGTTGCTGAGTGTCACGACTCTGCCGCCCGTTTGCACCCAGGAATACGACAACGTGTCGCCTGCGTTCGCGTCCGTCGCGGTACCGCGCAGCTGCACGGACGATTGCTCCAGCACCGTCTGGTCGGATCCGGCGTCCACGACCGGGGCAAAGTTGGTTGAGCCGCTGCCACCGCCAGTACTGCCCCCACCGCCCCCGCTGCCGCAAGCAGCAAGCAAA
>JBATFU010000111.1:0-38959 GCA_049665065.1 Woeseia sp.
TTAGATGATGTGCTGCGATCGCGGCTGAATTGAAATAGCAGAAGCCGCCGAACGCCTCGTACTCTGCGTGATGGCCGGGCGGCCTGACCAGCGCGTACGCGGCGCGGCTGCCATCGAGCAGGCAATCAGCACCAGTCATTGCGCAATCGACCGAGCGGCGCGCCGCCTTGTAGGCGTTGGCGTTCAGCGGCGTGAAGGTATCGATACAGTAGTAGCCCGCGCGCAACGGCACTTCTTTGGGTGGTCGCGTCCGGTTACGGGTCGGGAACACGTACGGATAAACCGATTTTCCCGGTGGCACGTTAGCACAGGCCTTCTGCAGAAAACGCACGAATTCAGGCTTGTGCACCGCTTCGATCACGCTAACGGGCACCTCTTTGGCCGGCACCGTTTCAAACAGCCTGGTCTTGTCGAGTTCGGCCGTGATCGACGCGATACGCACCGGCGCCTCTACGTAGCCGCGATCATTGACGTGATGAATCGCATGGCGATCGTTGACAATCAAGGCGATTTTTCGCTCGCGCGGCCGCAGGTCACTTTCCGAAACCTGTTCACGCAGATAGCGCGGTGCGCGCAATTGCGCAGTTTCGTCCTTGATCGACTTGACGACCTTGTCCACATACTCCGGCGGACAAACGCCAGCGTACTTGCGCTCCAGAATTGCGCGCACGATTTTGCGCAGCGACTCTTTCCGTAACGGTTTTTCAGTCTGGCCAAGGTGATCGAAGACGAGGTACGGCGGGTCGGTATCGCCTGCTTCCATCGGCGTTTCGTACGCCGTGTTGATGATTGGCAATGCACCAAAGCGCTCGTAGAAACGTAACCTCGCGACGTTCTGCTTGCGCGTCACCGGATCCGGCGACAGCGCCGGATCGTCCGGCAGGCATTCGAGGAAAACGCCGACAACATCCAGCTGGAACGCCTCTTCGCGCACGCGTGCGTACAGTGCGCCGCCCACGCCGCCGCCGGTATCGCCGCGCCCGGCGCACACGTAGTCGAGATAGCAAAACTGCAGATCCGGCGCGTGCAGCAGCATCGCGAAACCGCGCACGTTGGCGTCACCGTCTTCGGCTACCAGCAGTATCGAGCGAAAGCGGTACTTCAGCGGGTTGGCAAGTTGTGCCGGCAGCTTTGCGATGTCTTTTTCACTTAAGCCCGTGAACTGCACGCGCAGCATGGCCTGTACCTGGCTCAGCAACTGCCGGTTGGTCGGGGTAGTGACGTCAAAAATTCGGTGTATGCGAAACATGATTACAGCCGCTCCTGCGGATCAGCCGGCGCGGCGCTGGATTTCCTGCGGCAGCGGCACGGCGGCCGCTACTATACGTTCAATCAGTTCGTGATACGCCATGCCCGCTGCAAGGGCCGACACCACGAAGCCGGAATCCTGCGCGAGACAGGGGTTCGCGTTGATCTCGAGAACGTAAGGCGTGCCATCCGTGGCAAGACGTATATCCACGCGCGCATAGCCACGCAGCGCGAACAGCTGCCAGCAGCGTTTGGCGCAGTCGATGAGCGTGCGACGCTGCGCCTTCGGTAACGCCGGGAAATCGCGGCGGGTGGCGTCGTACTCGACCGCGGCCGGATCCCACTTCGCGGCGTAGCCGACAATCTTCGGCTTGTTCTCCGGGTAATCCACGAAGGTGATTTCGGGAATCGGCAGCACCTGCGGTTTGCCATCGACTTCCAGCAGCGAGATGTTGAACTCGCGGCCATCGATATATTCCTCGGCAAACCATTCGCCCCCGTATTTTTTCTGGCAGCGCGCGATCTTGCGGCGCGCGGCGTCCCGGCCGGTCACTACGGAGGTATCGTCGAGACCCAGCGAGGCATGCTCCCACACCGACTTCACGATGTAGCGCCGGTTGCGGTCAGCAACATCTGCTGCCGTGCCAGGATCGCGCGGCGTGGCAATGCCATTGTCGCGCATGCGCTGCTTGGCGAGCGGCTTTTGCGACGTCAGCCGCAGCGCGTCGCTGCTGGAGCCGGTAAACGGCAGACCCATTTTCTCCAGGAGCTCCGGCACGACGTGAATCCGCTGACCGTCACCGTCCAGCGATTCGACGAGATTCACAACGAGCCGCGGCGCGCGCCCGGTGATCGCCCACTGCAGCGATTTGAGATCGCCGGTCGCGGCCGTTACTGCGGTCCGCCAGCCGTTTGCTTTCAGCGCTGCCGAGACCTGCTCGACCTGCACCAGCACGTCCGTTTCATCGGGACGCGACTCGGCGTTGATCGCATCGTGCAGCAGCAGCGCCAGTGGCTTTTTCATTGACGCAGGCGAATCAGGCCGCAATGGTGGCTGCGGCTTGCCGTGCAAGCTTCTGCGGCGCTGTTTGCACGCGGCGCCGGATTGCTGCGGGCACGCGTTGCATTGCCGAAGTCATGATCATGCCAATGAGCGATTCGTAGCTGACGCCGGACTGGGTTGCCATCATTGGCAGGTCCGAGTGCTCGGGGTGGATCCCAGCCAGTGCATTCACCTCGATTAACTGCACTTCGCCCTTGTCATCGACACGCACGTCGATGCGCCCGGCATCGCGGCCGCCCAGTGCACGCCAGGCTTTCACGGCAAGCGCCTCGGCGGCGCGTCGCAGTTTGCCTTCCGGCAGAATTTTGTAAACCACCAGCTCTTCGCAGAATTCCTTGTTGCGATACGAGTAGACGTCGGCATCCGCCGCGGGCAGCAGTTCGATCTCCAGCGTCGCCAGCGCTTTTGCCTTGCGGCCCGTGCCAATGATCCCGACGGTAAACTCGCGACCCGGCAGGAAGCGTTCGACCAGCACCGGCTGCCGGTACTTCTTCAACAGCCGGCCGCAAACGTCCAGCAGCTCCGCCGGCGTCGTGATTTTCGAGTCTGCCTCGATGCCCTTGCCGGTACCTTCAGCGACCGGTTTCGCAAACAGCGGGTACGCGAGCTTGACCGATCTGACATCTGCAATGTCGCTGACCAGCACGTAATCCGGTGTCGCGACCCCGGCGGCACGCACGACGTCTTTCGTCATGGCTTTGTGCAGGGTCAGCGCGCAGACGAGCGTGTCGGAGAACACGTACGGAATGCTGTACGCGTCGAGCAACGCCGGCACTTGCGCTTCGCGCCCGAGCCCGTGCAGGCCTTCGCAAATATTGAACACGATGTCCCAGCAGTCGCCATCCACGAGTCTTGCCGCGAGCTGGCGCACGTTGCCGATGCGATCGACCTCGTAACCGAGTTTGCCTAGTGCAGCATCAAGGCTGTCAATTGTATCGGCACGATCGAACTCGGCCGTTTCCAGTTCGCTGTAGCCGGCTTCAAGATAAGCATCGCGCAGATCATAGGTCAGCCCGACGCGTACTTTACGCGGGATCATGACGATGACTCCGTGGACAGCGAGTGGCTCGGATCGGGATAGCGGTAGGTGCCGCCGTCGTAGCTGTTCAGCAGCAGGTCATCACCGCTGTAGCCGGCCAGGTAGTCGGGCGCGACCGGGATCTTGCCGCCGCCGTTCGGCGCATCGACAACGAAGGTCGGCACCGCGTAACCCGTTGTGTGGCCGCGCAGGCCGCGAATGAGTTCGACACCTTTTGCGACCGGCGTACGGAAATGGGCCGAACCGCTGATCGGATCGCACTGATACAGGTAGTAAGGCTTCACGCGAATGCGCAGCAGCCCCTGCATCAGTTTGGTCATCGTCGGGAGATCGTCATTCACGTCCTTCAGCAACACGGTCTGGCTGCCCAGCGGGATACCGGCATCGGCCAGCCGCGCGCAGGCGTCGCTGACTTCCGGCGTCAACTCGTCCGGGTGCGTGAAATGCAGGCTCATCCACAGCGGGTGGTAACGCTTCAGGATGCGCGTCAGCGCCGGCGTGATGCGCATCGGTTGTACCACCGGCTGTTTGCTGCCGATGCGAATAAACTCGACGTGCGGAATCGCGTGCAGCCGCTTCAGGATGTACTCGAGCCGGTCGTCGTCAAGACTGAGCGGATCGCCACCGGAGATCAGCACGTCACGAATGGCGGGCGTGTTCTCGATATAGCTTAGTGCGAGCTCGATATCGCCTTTCTTGACGCTGCGCTCACCGGCCGAACCGACCATGCGTGCACGCGTGCAGTAGCGGCAGTACACCGAGCAGAAATTCGTGACGAGCAGCAGCACGCGATCCGGGTAGCGATGCACGAGGCCGGGTACCGGGCTGTGCGTATCCTCCCCCAGCGGGTCTTCGTTCTCGCCCGGGGCCAGGTCGTACTCGCCGAGCACCGGCACCACGGTACGACGCAGCGGCTGGGCGGCGTCGTCGCGGTCAAGCAGGCTCGCGTAATACGGCGTAATACCAACCGGCAGGGCGCCCGTGTGACGTTTGATCGCCGCCGATTCCTCCGGCGACATCACAATCATGCGCTCCAGGTCCGCAAGCGTGCGTACCCGGTTGCGGTTCTGCCAGCGCCAGTCGTTCCAGTCAGCGCGAGACGCATCCGGGTAATAGCGCTTCAGGAATGCCGCCGATGCTGCAGAGATACGAAACATCGGACGTGAGCGGGCCGCGGAACTCGTTGCCAGATGCACCGGTGGTGTCTGGGAGTCCGCAACAGCTTGTTCAGCGAGGGGGCGGCGGCTAGCCGTGGTACCCGGGGGTTCTGCCGCGACTTGGGTGGCGGTTTTCATTGGAGCCTCTTCTGCAGTTGGGCGACCTGCAAGTGAAAACCGGCCCGGCCCTTCGGGTCGTGGGGAAAAACCCCTTGTCTGTTCGCGCGAATATATGGCTAGGGCGAATAGTGTCAATCTATTTTTTGAGGCCCGTCGAAAAATTCCGCTTATTGCGTGAAGCGCCGGACGGAATTGCTGTTTCTCGCAGGAACTACCCGGTTTTCCTGGCCACCCGGCATTACCGGGCTGCCGTGGTCAATTGAAGAAACGACGCGTCGCGCATCCTTCGTGCCGGTAGCTGCGCACGGCGGCCATGTCCATGGTCAGAAGGGTCGTCCTGTGCCGCAAGGGAAACTGCCGACAGGTGCAATCTGCTGGCCTGTTCCGGATATCCACCCGCTGCTGCGCATGATGAAAGTTAGGTGGACGCGTCACGCGCGTCTGGCCCGGGATAGAAAAAGCCGGGCCTATGCCCGGCTTTCACTCAGTTCCTGGCGGGGGACGAATCAGGCTGCTTTCAACACATCACCTACCGACACGAACTTGTAGCCAAGATCGTGCGCGACGGCTTCGTAGTTCACCTTGCCGGCATGCACGTTCAGGCCTTGCGCCAGATGCGGATCTTTACGCAGCGCCTCGACCCAGCCGTGATTCGCCAGCGCCTTGACGAACGGCAGCGTCGCATTCGTCAGTGCGAACGTGCTCGTGCGCGGTACCGCGCCGGGCATGTTGGCAACGCAGTAGTGCACGACGTCGTCAACGACGTAGGTCGGGTCTGCGTGGGTCGTCGCATGACTCGTTTCGAAGCAGCCGCCCTGGTCGATCGAGATATCAACCAGCACGGAGCCTGGGCGCATCGCTTTTACGTGCGCCTTGGTTACGAGCTTCGGCGCAGCAGCGCCGGCAATGAGTACTGCGCCAATCACGAGGTCGGCGTCTGTAACGAGGATGTCGATCGCATCTTTCGTTGAGTACACCGTGCGAATGCGGCCGCCGTAAATCGAATCGAGCTGACGCAGGCGCGGCAGTGAACGATCCAGGATTGTTACGTCGGCTCCCATGCCGATTGCCATTTCTGCAGCATGCGTACCGGATACGCCGCCGCCGATGATGACGACCTTCGCAGGTGCTACACCCGGCACGCCGCCGAGCAGCAGGCCACGGCCGCCGTTCGCTTTCTGCAGCGCGTAGGCACCGGCCTGGATCGACAAACGACCCGCGACTTCCGACATCGGCGTCAGCAGGGGAAGTGAGCCGTCCCTGGCCGTAACGGTCTCATACGCGATGGCCGTCGTTCCTGATTTGATTAATGCCTTGGCCTGCTTCGGATCAGCGGCCAGGTGCAGGTAGGTGAACAGCACCTGATCCTTCCTGAGCATTTTGCATTCGTTGAGTTGCGGCTCTTTGACCTTGACGATCATGTCCGCCTTCTTGAAAACCTGTTCAGCGGTCTTTGCGATCTTCGCACCGGCGGCCCGGTAGTCGGCGTCGGTCATGCCAATGCCGGCACCGGCGTTGGTCTCGACGATGACTTCGTGGCCATCCTGCACGAGCTCGCGCACGCCGGAGGGCAGCATGCCCACGCGGAATTCGAGCGTTTTGATTTCCTTCGGTACACCGATTTTCATTGTTATCTCCCCACCCGGGTTGTTGGATGGGGCGCAATATACGCCGGACATTGGGAAATTTCTTTGCGGAATCAATGACACCTTGCGAGATCAGTGGCATATTCTGTCGTTCTATTGCTTTCGGACGCAACTTTCTGCCATGGAACTCGACCGTTTCGACCGCGCCATCCTTGAAGCCCTGCAACAGGACGGCCGCATCAGCAACGTCGACCTCGCCCACCGCGTGAGCCTGTCCGAATCGGCCTGCCTGCGGCGGGTCCGCTCACTCGAGGCCAGCGGCATCATCGAGCGCTACGTCGCGCTCCTGAATCAGAAGCAGGCGGGTCTCGGCGGTGACGTGTTCGTCAACATCGCGCTGCATGCCGAAGTGCAGAGCGAACTCGCCGCGTTCGAAGAAGCGGTGCAGGCCATTCCGGAAGTGATGGAGTGTTACCTGATGACCGGCGAGTTCGATTACCTGCTGCGCGTCGTCGTCGCGGACATGGCGGATTTCGAACGCATCCACAAGGAATCACTGACGCAGTTGCCGGGTGTGGCGCGGGTGAACTCAAGTGTGGCAATTCGCACGGTGCGCAAAACGACGCAGTTGCCGGTCAACTAACGCGCATGCGCATTGCGCGGAACGGGATAACTGCCGCCATTCTTAGTTGGTATTCCTCTTTTGGAAACGTCGGCAAATGATAATCGCCGTTATGGCGAGCGATCAGACTGCCTACTCTTTCGGCACGAACGCATCCGGCTTCGCAGATCCTTCACCGAAGAAAAACTTCTCCATTTCCGTCACCAGAAACTTGCGGGCTTCCGGCTCGATCGGCGTCAAGCGGTATTCGTTGATCAGCATTGTCTGGTGCCCGAGCCACTTCTGCCAGGCTTCCTTGCTGACATTTTCATAAATACGCACGCCGAGCTCGCCCGGATACGGCGCATAGTCGAGACCTTCGGCTTCTTTCTTCAGTAGAACGCAGTTAACGTTTCGGGACATTGTCAGGCACTTCTCTTGGCATTCAATTGATCGATGAGTTTACTGACCGGCGCGGCCAGACCAACGTTGGGACTGGTTCCCTGCGAATACCAGAGACCCACTTCAGCGTCGTTCACTGTACGCGATCTCAATTCGACGCGCACGGCGAGCGGCGTGATGTCGAGATCGAAATGACTGAAGCTGTGACGCAGCGTGGGCCAGTGCTCAACGTTGATCGCAGCTGTTGCGAACTTTCGCGACAGCCACTCACCCAGCTCTTCGGTATCCGCAAGTTCCGGCAGGCTCCAAAGTCCACCCCAGATCCCGCTTGGTGGCCGGCGCTCCAGGTATAAACCATCATCGCTTAATGCCATGACCATGACGGTCGATTTCTGCGGTCGGTCTTTGCGGGGTTTCTTGCCGGGAAAATCTGTTTCCCGACCAAGCGCATGTGCGGCGCAATCGTGTTGCAGCGGGCAACGCATACAATCGGGCTTGCTGCGCGTACAAAGAGTTGCACCGAGGTCCATGATTGCCTGCGTATAGGCAGCGACATTTTTCTTTGGCGTGTGTCGTTCAGCCTTCTGCCAAAGCTCTCGTGCAACGCCCGTGGTTCCGGGCCAACCCTTGATGGCGTGGTAGCGGGCGAGCACGCGCTTGACGTTGCCATCGAGGATTGCGTGACGCTCATTGCGCGACAACGCGAGGATTGCGCCCGCCGTCGACCGGCCGATACCGGGCAATGCCACAACTTCTTCGAGCGTTGCCGGGAACTCACCGGCGTATTCATCGCGTATCAAGCGCGACGTTTTGTGCAGGTTGCGAGCGCGTGCGTAGTAGCCGAGGCCGGACCAGTGATGCAGCACATCGTCGATCGGCGCGTCAGCCAATGCACTTATGTTCGGGAACGATTGCATGAAGCGCTTGTAATAAGGGATTACCGTTGCCACCTGCGTCTGTTGCAGCATGATCTCTGACACCCAGACACGGTACGGTGTCGCGTCCTGCTGCCACGGCAGGTCCTTGCGGCCGTGCAGCGCGTACCAGTCGAGCAGCCGTGCGGCAAAACCTGCCATGGCTTAAGGCTTGGGCTCTTTGCCCTGCGCGATGGCCTCGATGCGATCGACGGCATCGATTCCGCCTTCGCGCAGCGTGCGCTTGATCATGAACGGCCCGACCACTGGCGGCACCCAGAACGCCGGTTCCATCTCGAAGGTATAGGTCATTTTGGTACCACCCTTTTCGGGCTCGAGGTGCCAGCGCTCGCGACTGTAGCGAAAGTCGCTTTGCTTCGGATACGCGACGGCAATAATTTCGTAAGGTGGCTTCAGGATCAGATAGCCATTGCGTTGCATGGACTTGCAAAACATCAGCACACAGCCTTCCATGCGCGTGTAAAAGCGTGGCCTGCCCTTGCTATCCGGCGCGAGGTTGCGGGTCTCAACAAATGCGCTTGTGAACTTGGTGAAATGATCGTAGTTCGTCAGTACGCGGTACAGCTCTTCGTGCGTAGCATCAAACCATGCAACCGACTTCAGGTGATAACGATCTTCGACGTACCTGACCGTTACATCCTGCAGGTCAGCGCTGCCAGCCTGTACTGAAAGCAGGCCGAGAAGCACACACAAAAGGCTTTGCCGGACAATGCGGCAGCGGCGAGCTGGGACGCTGCTAGTCAAAAAGCTTCTTTAGCAGCTTCTTCTTGAGCTGCTCCTCGGGGCTAAGTTCTTCCTCGGCAGGCACCTCTTCGCCAGGCGCGGCTTCCTCGCCGGCGGCAGCCGGGTCAGCCGCGGGTGCCGTCGGGGCCAGGCGGTCCAGCAGACGCTTCTTCAGCTCGTCGCCCTTTTCCTTCAGCTTGCCTTCTACCTCATCGCGGAACATTGCCTCGATGTCGGGGCGAATTGACGGGTCGGAAATTGGCCCGCGGATCCTGACCGGGATCAACGCTTCGGTGAATTCAGCAAGTTCCTCTTCACTCGCGCCGCTCAGGAACTCCGGACGCTCCAGCACGCGAGCGCGCAGGGCATAGTCCATCTCCGCAGACACAAAATCCACCGTGCCCTGGCCAGTAAGCTGCAGGAACGGCATGTCGGCGCGCAGATCATTGTTCGTGAAAACACCGTTGGTCACGATCCCGCTGGCAATGACGGAACTGAAATCGGTGCGAACCGGTTCGCGTTTTTCCGGTGGCGCCTCCCGGCGATAGAGCGCGCGCGCTGCGCGCAACTGGTACCAGAGATCGACGCCCTGCCATGCAC
The DNA here is from genome assembly GCA_049665065.1 of Woeseia sp. Classification (GTDB taxonomy): domain Bacteria; phylum Pseudomonadota; class Gammaproteobacteria; order Steroidobacterales; family Woeseiaceae; genus Woeseia. The sequence goes on from JBATFU010000111.1 coordinate 9,475, forward strand.
CGTCGGCAAGTTCGAATGCCATCGTCCCGTTCAGGTTGCGACGCATCGCCGACAAAGTGGCGCCACTGGCCTTCAGAACGAAATTGCCGTCGATCGTGCCACTGAGCTGGTCACGCTCGAACATTGCCTTGCCCAGCGGCGACAGATTTACGTCTGCCACTTTTTCATTCATCGACAGCATCGGCGTCGCACCCGATGCATCGACCTGTACATCGCCTGTATAAGTGCCGTCGAACAACTCGGCGGACAGTGGACTCAGGCGCAACTTGCCACCGCCACTCGTCAGGCCGAGCTGGATGTTCGTGAACTTCATGCCGGCAAATTCTGCTTCCTGCAGTTGCAGCTTGCCGCGTGCGTTCGTGCTGCGAATCATCTCTACGGGGATTTCGAAGTCATCGTCGGCCGCGCTGCCGGAAGCGCCCGCGCCCTGGCTCGCGGGAGCCATGTAGCGATCCAGGTTCATGCTGTCGCCAGCGAGGTCGAAGCGATACGGACCGGTATCACCTAAGGGAATGGTGATCTCACCGGTCATGCTGGTGTCGTCGAGCGTGAGCTGCAGGTTGCGCAGTACGATGGCGTCGGCAGTCATTGCAGCCTGCGCCACAAGCTGCGTGCGACTCAGCACGTCAGGATCCGCCGTGGGTGGCAGCTCGATATCGAACAGCGGCGCCAGCTCGCGCGGCGAAAACGCTTCAACATTCAGGCTCGCTTCGCCAACGACAGCATCGGCCCAGGAGGCTGACTTGATATCAAGCTCCGCATCGACACCGAGAACCCGGATGTTCAGCATGGCTGGCTGCAGCGTACTGTTAGCAAGGTTTGCAACGAGCTCATCCGCGGCCAGTACAAACTCCGTTGCGCGCGTGGCAATACCGTCGGCGGTGCCACTCAGATTCAGGTTTTTGAAAGTCGCTGTAGCAAAATCTTCAGCGATCGTTGCGTTACCCGCTGCCTTAAGCTGGCCATCGATCTTGTCGAACTTTGAAGCAAAGTCGGCGGTGGTCGAAAACTCGAACGCCTCTCCGAGCGCAATGCGGCCGGTGTTCAGCGTTACGTTCTGCAACGTGTAGTCGCTCTTCGCCTGCGCATCGTTGTAATGAATGTATGAGTTAAGTATCTCGATGCCGCTGATATCCAGATCGGCGGGGCCGGACGAGCCGTCGCCCTTTTCGTCTGCGGTTGCTTCGCCGCCATTCGCAAGATCATCCCAGTTGCTGACACCGCGGGCATTGACCGCAAGCTCAAGCCGCAGGCCGTCAAGCTGTGCGGTGCCGATGGCAACCTCGCGCTTTAACAGCAGCGGCAGCAGGCGCACGCTGAGTCGTGCCGCCTCGAAACTGACAAACGGTGTCTCTCCGAAACCGGCAGCGTTGCCAAGTCGCGCGCGACCCATCTCAACGGCAAGCCACGGGAACAGGCTCGCCGACAAATCGCCTTCTATCACGAGCTCGCGACCAGTCGCCTTTTGCACTTCCGCCGAGATGCGATCCCGAAAGTCGTTGGGATCGAATAACAGCATTAGCGCTACCGCGGCGACCACGAGCAGCACCACGACACCGGCAACGGCGAACATTAACGTCTTAAGCAGGCGATTCATAAGTTTCCGTCAGGGAATGGGAGCGGCGAAGGATAGCAAATTAGAGAGACAGCCGAGGCCGGCGACCGTTCCGCCAGTGACGCAAAATTGCGACATTCCGGCGGGAAAAGGACGCCGGGCCCCGTCCGGGGGAACCCCGCCGGGATCAGTCGTGGCAGATCCGCAGGTCGCCGTTCAGGGTGCGAATCACGACCCTGCCACTGCCGCCACCCTCGGTGAAAACAAGCTCGCGCCCTGGTGCATACTGGCTGGTGCGTTCGGCTTTCGGGCCGAAACAGTTCTTGATATCGCCGTTGAAAGTCTCGATATCGAAACGTGCGGACGGTTTGCGGGAGAAATCGATATCGACATCACCGTTAACCGTTTCCACGTCAAGCCGACCGTCATCCCGCAGTCCGGCCTTGAAAACCATGTCGCCGTTCGTCGTTTCCATGCTGGTTCGCGAGAATGAGCCGTTGACGACAGTGACGTCGCCAGTGACAGAACCCGCGGTGAGTTCGCCGCCAAGATCGGACACATCAACATTGCCGCTAACCGTATTGGCGCGCGTACGCAGATTGCTGCCGTTACCCGCCACCGTGACATCGCCACTGACCGATTCGGCGTCGATATCCGCAGCGAATGCGTGCACATCGACGTCACCGCTGACGCTTTGCAGCTGCTGCGCGCCGAGCACGTCATTGACGTCGATATCTGCGCTGACACCGGCAATCTTCAGCGAACTGTTCTGCGGCACCTGAATAGCGAGGTCGCTCGCAGAGCCACGATCATTCCGCTGGCGTTTCGGCAGTTTTACTTTTACCAGCACTTCATCGCCGTCACGCTCGACGATGAGCTCCTCGACGTTTTTGCCGAGTTCCGCAACTACCTCGACAGAATCGCGCGACCAGCCGCGCACCGTTATTGAGCCCGCGGTATTGACGATCGTTACAAGGCCATTTGGACTTGCATCCACGACGCGGCGCACCTCGTCGGCATCGGCCGTCGCAGTTACAAGTGCAAGCGCAACAATGGTTAAGACTTTCATATTGTTTCTCTTAAGAATCCAGTTTTATTCCAGGCTCGCGTGCGGTGCCGCATCATTTCTTCGAGCCGCCTCATATCTTTTTAAATATCCGTTCTTCGCATCACGCCGCCCGCGATGCTGTCTACCTGCCGCAGGATCTTTAACTCCTCGCGATAGCTGTTGATCAAGAGCTCCTGCAACAGCGCATTATCAGGCTGCGCCGCCAAGGCTTTGTTGATCTCGTCGATGGCTGCACGAATGGTCAGCATGTTGTCGGCAACAATCGTTCGGGTCTGCGGGCTCAGCTTTGCGAGCTCGGCGTCGGTGCGAGCCAACAGTTCATCGCGCGCATCCTGGAAGTCGGGCCCGAGCATGTACTGGCTGCCAAACGATCCCGAGACCGGCTGAAACGTCAGCTCCTGATTGTCAGCCGTGAGCGTATCTGCCGTTTGCTTGTCCTGCATGCTGAGCCAGGTCAGGCCGGACGATGCGCCGACCAGCAACAGTACGGCCGCGGCCTGCGCCAGGTAGCGCGGCCAGCGCGGTGACGGTGCCGGCAGGCTTGCGCGCTGGGCTATCGCCTGCGCGATGCCCGGCCACAGATCCTTGTCGGGCTGCACTGACCGCGGTATCTGCGCAGCCATTTGCATGATGGCAGCTTCGCTGCCTGGGTTATTCGGTGCATTGTCGTCGTTCATGCTCTCGATCCTTCCAGTTGCTGCGCCAGCAGGCGCTTTGCCCGGTGCAGTTGTGCCTTGCTCGTGCCGCTTGCTATGCCCAGCATGTTGCCTGTCTCTTCATGGCTGTAGCCGTACACGGCGTTCAGCACGAAAACTTCTCTTGCGCCCTGCGGCAATTCATCGAGGGCCATTTGCAGGTCGCGCATACCACCCGAATCTGCAACGGTCGCCCGCGGCGGGTTCGTGTCGCGCACCACCTGCAGGCGATCCTTTTCGCGGCGCGACTTGCGAATGCGCCCGAGCACCGCGTTTACCGCTATCCGGTGCAGCCAGGTACCAAGACTCGCATCACCGCGAAAGCGATCGAGTCGGGTCCAGGCCTGGATGAACGCCTCCTGCGTGCAGTCCTCTGCCTCGCTGGCATTGCCGGTCATGCGCAGACACAGGCCATACACATTGCCGACGTGCTGCCGGTATAGCGCCTCGAACGCCTGCGTACTGCCGCGCTGCGCACGCGCAACCAAAGTCTGCTCGGCATCCATAGCGTTTTCCGTCACCGCCGGCGGACCCTCCGCGTCTGCGTCGACGACCCGTGCCGCTCCCACCGCATCAATCTCCCGGTTCTTTGCATATTGGACGCCGCCCCGCAGCGTTTCGTTTGAATGTATCCAGCCGGCCTGCCGCCGATTGTGCCCGAGCACCACCCAGCCTGCCGCCCATTTGGCGCGGTACGGCGCATAGGTTCTGGTATCATGCGGGGGATTTTTACGCCCCCTGACGCAGTATTGATAACAATAACAAGGCTGCAGCCATGCATGCGGCGAGACGAGCGATGACAGCAATGAATCAGCCGGTGCCGCACGCGGGAACCTGTAACTGATGTCGGAGTACACGTTTCTGTACCTCGGTCGTGCGGAGTCTTCCGCCGACTATTTGCACCGCCTGGAAGCACAGCCGTATTGCCGGCGCATCTATCGCTGCGAAGAACCCCTTGGTGCAGCCGACCTGCCACGCGATGTCAGCCTCGTACTGTTTGACACGGGTCCGGATGCGCTGGTGCAGGGCGAGACCCTCAAGAACATGCTGCGCCTGCTGTCGTTTCGTCCATTTATTGCCCTGACCGACCACGACAATGAACATCGCGGTGTCGCAGCAGTACGCGCGGGGGCACAGGGCTACCTTTGTATCGATGACGTCGGCGAAGCTGAGCAGCTCGCGACTTTTGCCTATGCGGTGCAGCGTCATCGCCTGCAGGCGCGCCTGTCAGAAGCCGACGATACCGTATTGTCCATCCTGAAATGCATCAACGACGGCGCGCTGGTGATCGATCGTGACGGGCATATTCTGGATATCAATCCCGCCGGCCGAACCATTCTTGGCCTGCCGCAACGTGCTACGCCGAATGCCGACTGGTTGAATGGTTTTTGCGGGCTGAACGCGGACGGCAAGAGCTCCATGCCACCCGAAGCAATGCCGCTTTACAAAGCCATGCGCGGCGAGAAATTCACTAACCTGCTTGCCGTGCACCGTATCGCGCAACAACCCGATACCGTGCTCAGCATCAACGGCCAGGGCCTGTTCGATGCGCACCAGAACCTGATCGGCGGAGTCATTACGTTCCGTGACGTCACGGAAGTCACAAACAAAACACTCGAGCTGGAAAAACGCGCCGAGTACGACGAACTGACCTTGCTGCCCAATCGCCGCCTGTTCACTCGAGAACTGGAGAAGGCGATTGGTCGGGCGCAGCGAAGCAAACGCCCGCTCGCGATACTGTTCATCGATCTCGATCGATTCAAATCCGTGAATGACACGCTGGGCCATGACTCCGGCGATGAGTTATTGCGGCAGGTTGCCGATCGTATGCAGCGCCGCCTGCGCGTCGGTGATTTGATTTGCCGCTGGGGTGGTGATGAGTTCGTCGCCTGCCTGGAAGATTTTGGCGATGGCGGTGATGCCGGCGCGGCCGCGCAAAAACTCGTGCTCGCCCTGTCGGAGAATTACGAGATTAACGGCGGCGAAGTGTACGCCACGCCAAGCATTGGTATTTCGCTGTACCCGGAGTCGGGCGAAACCGCCGAGCGTCTTATAAAAGCAGCCGACCTCGCCATGTACCAGGCGAAGCGCCGCGGGGGTGGACGCTTCCAGTATTACTCTGCCGCACTGAACGCGAAGCTCGAACAACGCGAAGAGCTGGAGATCGGCCTGCGTCATGCGCTGGTGCGCAATGAATTCGTATTGCACTACCAGCCACGCGTCGATGTGCGCAGCGGCCGGCTGATCGGTCTCGAGGCATTGCTGCGCTGGCAGCACCCGCGCTACGGTTTACTGCCACCGGCACGCTTTTTGACCATTCTCGAAACGAGCGGCCTTATTCATTCCGCCGGCGAGTGGATTATCGATACGGCCTGTCGCCAGCTCGCCGCCTGGCAGCGGCAGTTCGATATGCCTGATCTGTCGATTGCACTGAACCTGTCTTCGCAGCAATTGCTGCACGGCCGGCTTGTCGACGCGGTGGCGCGTGCACTGCAGGACACCATGCTCGATCCCGGCTGCATTGAGTTCGAGCTGACGGGTGGCGATATTGCAGGCCGCCGCCCGTCCGAACGGGCGGTGCTCGATGATCTGCGCAAGCTCGGTGTGCGCCTGTCGCTGCACAACTTCGGCACGCGTGATATTTCCTTTAATTCTCTGGATACCGGCGTGATCGACAGTTTCGTACTTGATCCGTCACTGATTCAGGATGTCGACGTGAACGGCAACCATCAGCGCATCGTGCGTGCCGCCATCGCGATGGCGCGCGGGCTTAACATTGAAGTCGCTGCTGAGGGCGTCGAGACGATGACGCAATTCGAGTTCCTGAAAAGCTGCGACTGCACGCTGGCGCAGGGCTTTCTGATTGCAAAGCCCATGCAGGCAGAACAGGTGTCGAGCGTGCTGCGCGCCGAAATTTCCGGCGCCCACCTGATAGCCCGCCCCTAGAGCGATTTGCCGCAGGACCAGCAGGCCGCGAACTGCCCTTCGTTGTCTTCGCCGCAGGCCGCGCAGCGCCAGTTCTCGCCCGGGCTTTCCTCGATCAGCCGATCGACGTCGATGAGTTGCAACGCGCGGTCGTAGTCCAGGTCGTTGCGCACCCACAGTTCCGGCCAGACTTCCTGGAACGGCATTTCACCGACGATCGAACCGAGATGCTGATTACGCAGAAAAGCGTCAATGCCTTCGCTGCGCAGCAGGTTCAGGTAGTGGCTGATGGTTACCAACGATGCTGCTGTGGTTACTTTCTTCAATCCCGAAACCCGCTAATACTGTTCATGCGTCGCCGCGCAGGCTGCGCAGGAAACGCGCCGGGTCTTCGCCTTTCTCAAGGACTTCGACGAGCGCCGAACCAACGATCGCACCCGTTGCATGCCGCCCTACGTTTTCGACGTCGCGTGCGGCACGAATACCAAAGCCTGCGCAAACCGGAATTTTCGATACCGTGGAAATCTTGTCGAGATAAGCGGCAAGGTAGGCCGGCAGGTCGCTGCTGCCGCCAGTAATGCCCGTGATGGTTACCGCGTAAAGAAACCCGCGTGATGCATTAGCCAAAAGTTCGAGCCGGGCCGGCGGCGTTGCCGGGGTCACAAGCTGAATAAGGCCCAGGCCTTTTTTCTCCAGCGCGGCGCGGAGGTCAGCACTTTCTTCGAATGGCAAATCCGGCACGATGAACGCACATACGCCGCAGCCGGCGGCGCGATCTGCAAGCTTGTCGTAGCCATACGCGAGCAATGGATTCAGGTAAGACATCAAAACGAGTGGCGCCTTGATGCGCGCGCTGCCGCTGGCAAGTTCGTCGAGTATCCAGCGCAGCGACACGCCGTTTTTGATCGCCTCAAAACTCGAGCGCTGAATGGTCATGCCATCGGCCATTGGATCTGAAAACGGCACACCGATCTCGACCGCGTCGCCCACTTCGCTGATGGCAGCGAGTATGTCGATGAAGTCATCGCGCTTTGGATAACCGGCCGTGATGAACGGCACGAGTGCGGTCTGGCCTTTGTCTTTGGCGCTAGACAGCGCGTGGCTCAGGCGCTCATGAGGCTGCATGGTGACTCGCCTTTACCGGGTACTGCGTCAGCGTCGGCATGTCCTTGTCGCCGCGGCCCGAGTTGCCGATCAGAATGCGTTTGCCCGGATTTTTGGCCGCCCACTGCTTTGCCGCAGCAAAGGCGTGCGCGGTTTCGAGTGCCGTCAGGATGCCCTCGGTTTCACACAGCTCGCCGAGCGCTGCAAGCGCTTCTGCGTCGGTTGCCATTATGTAGCTGACGCGGCCTATCGCCTGCAGCATCGCGTGCTCCGGGCCGACACCGGAGTAGTCGAGGCCGGCAGAAATCGAGTGTGTCTCCTGCACCTGGCCATCGTCGTCCTGCAGAATCATCGTGTAGCTGCCCTGCAGTACGCCGGGCCTGCCGGTCGCGAGTGTTGCGGAGTTATCGCCAAGCCCGGTCCCGCGGCCGCCGGCTTCGACACCAAACAGCAGGGTGTTTTTATCAGCCAGCAACGGGTGAAACAGGCCAATCGCGTTCGAGCCGCCGCCCACGCAGGCAAACACCGCATCGGGCAAACCCCCGGCACGCTTTTGCATCTGCTCGCGCGCCTCGATGCCGATCACCGATTGCAGTTCGCGAACGAGCCACGGATAAGGATGCGGGCCCACCGCGGAGCCAAGCAGGTAGTAAATGCCATCCGGGTCAGAAACCCAGGCGCGCATCGCTTCGTCGATCGCAGCGCGCAGCGTCGCGTCGCCGCTCTTTACTGCGACAACTTCTGCGCCGAGGCGCCGCATGCGATCGACGTTGGGTGCCTGGCGTTCCATATCGACTGCGCCCATGTAAACCGTGCAGGGCAAGCCAACGCGGGCGCAGGCAGCGGCGGATGCAACGCCATGTTGCCCGGCGCCGGTCTCGGCAATGATGTGGCGGGCGCCGAGGCGTTTTGCGAGCAAGGCCTGGCCGATTGCATTGTTGATTTTGTGCGCGCCCGTGTGCGCCAGATCTTCACGCTTCAACCAGACGTCGCAGCCCCAGCGTTTGCTCAGTGTCGGCGCATGCGTGAGAGCCGTCGGCCGGCCGACCCAGTCGAGCAACTCCGCTTTGAATTCGCGCTGGAATTCGGCGTCGTACAGGTACTTGCGAACGCCTGCTTCGAGGCGCTCGAATGCCGGCACCAGGGTCTCGGGTATGTAGCGACCGCCGAACGGACCAAAGCGGCCGCGTGCGTCGGGTAACTGGCCATCGATCGCGGCAGCGAGCAGGCGCCTGGCGTCAATAGCTTCGGGAACGGAATCCATTTAATAAGCCTCGATAATCAGTGTGCATTGCGCGCTGCATTTACGAATGCAGCAATTTTTTCCGGGTCCTTCCTGCCGGGCGCGGATTCAACCGCACTCGATACGTCAACTCCCCAGGGTGATACCTCGCGAATCGCATCAGCCACGTTGTCGATGCAGAGGCCGCCAGCCAGGATCATGCGCCCGCGTTGCGCAATGTGCGCCGCCCGCTGCCAGTCTACTGTTTCGCCCCGGCCGCTTTTCTGTCCTTCATACAGGAAGGTTGCCGGCAAGTTTGTATCTTTGCTGACTGCACCTTCGCGGTACACCGGCCAGCACTCGATGTGTGCCGGGACGGCAAGCGAATCGAAATCTTCCGCGTCGGTTTGCAACACGTCCGGGCGAAAGCCTGAACACACTGCCTGCCATTCCGCAGCATCAGGATGCTGCATGACCGCAACGCGCCGAATGCTTTTCGGCACGCCCGCGCTCAACTCAGCAGCGCGTTGCGGACTTACCTGCCGCACGGACTTCGCGAACACGAAGCCAATTGCATCGACCCCTGCAGCAACCGCCGCGTCAACGGCAGCGAGATCGGTAAGGCCGCACACTTTGACGAGGGCAATCACGCGGCACGGCCTGCTGCAAGAATGTCCCTGATCAGCGCGGCGGGGTCGCCGCTGCGCATCAGCGCGGTACCAATCAACGCCGCCTGGTAACCATGACCTGCGGCCTGCGCCGCGTCGGCGGCGGTTTTTATGCCACTTTCTGCAACACAGACAGCGCCCGCCGGCAGCAAAGACGCAAGGCGCGCAAGCCTTCCGGTATCGACGGCGAGGGTACGCAGGTTGCGAGTGTTCACGCCGATGAGCAGCTGGTGGTTGGCGGCCTGCTCCGCGTAACGACTGCGCTCCAGGAGCTTCTGGGTCCTTCGCAAATCTTCTTCGTCGAACGCTTCGAGCAGGATGAACAGCGAAAGTTCGCTGGCGCAGTCCAGCATTTTCTGCAGGGTCGCGTCATCAAGCATTGCGGTAATCAGCAACGCACCACTTGCGCCGTGCGCACGCGCCTCAAGAAGCTGCACGGGGTCGACGAGAAAATCCTTGCGCATCGCGGGCACGCCGCGGCCCGCGAGCAGCGCCGCGACCTCGCTTAAGTGCGTGAGATCGCCGGCGAAGCGCGACGGTTCGGTCAGCACTGAAACGGCAGCCGCGCCACCCTTTGCATAGCGCTCTGCAAGGTCGAGGCGATCGTTGTTGATGGCGGCAAGCGCGCCCTCGGATGGCGAGTGCTCCTTGATCTCGGCAATCACATCGAACTGCGTAAGTTGCAGCTTGATAAGCGGCGCGTCCAGTTCGTCGTCGCCGTAACGGCGGCGCGCCTGTGCAGCACGCTCTCTGCTGCTTGCCGCCATCTGTTGCAGGAAATCGCTCAAGTGACCGTACCGGCGAAATGCTTGCCCAGGCGCTGCAGAAATTCCTCTGCAGCACCGTTATCAATCGTTTCTGCTGCACGCATCACGCCTTCTTTCGCGTTCTGCACTTCTCCCATCACTTCGAGAACGAGCGAGGTACCGAGCAACAGCGCATCGCGATGCGCACCACGATCTGCGCCGCAAAAAACCTTTTTAAGCTCGGCTGCGTTGTGCGCCGCATCGCCGCCCGCGAGCGCTTCCGGCGCACAGCGTGCCAGTCCGTAGTCTTCCGGTGTGCGCTGCAGTTCCGTCACGTTGCCCGGTTTCACGTCGTACAACAGGAAGCTGCCTGCCGGCGTTGCTTCGTCCCAGCCCGGCTCGCCGTGCACCACGAATGCGCGTTCCAGCGGCATGCCGGCGAGCGTATCGGCCATCAGCTTCGCGGCGGCTGCACTGAACGCGCCGATAAGCTGAAACGGGGGCGCCGCCGGAGTGGGCAGGGGCCCCAGCACATTGAAGACCGTGCGTACTCCGAGTGCGCCGCGCACCGGCATGATCGCTTTCATCGCCGGGTGATAGGCCGGAGCAAACAGGAATGTAAAACCGGTGGCCTGCAGGCAGTCCATGGCCGCTTGCGGCGCGAGCGGCAGCGGCATGCCGAGACACTCGAGCATGTCTGCACTGCCGGAGCGGCTGGAGATCGAACGGTTGCCGTGTTTCACAACGCGCGCGCCGCAGGCTGCAGCGAGCAGCCCGGTGCCGGTTGACAGGTTAAGGCTGCCGGAGCCGTCGCCGCCGGTGCCGACCGTATCAACGGTGGGCGTGCCGGCCGGCACGTCCGGCGCCAGCGCCAGTTCACGCATTGCGGTCGCAAAGCCGCGAATCTCGTCCGCATTCTCACCTTTCGCGCGCAGCGCCGCTAGAAATGCGCCGGCGAGTGCCGCTTCGAGCTCTCCGGCGGCGAGGCTGCGCATCAAGCGATGTGCCTCGCCTTCGCTTAGCGATTTACCCAGCAGCAACTGTTCCAGCAAAGACGAATACGCATTGCTCATGATTTCACTCCGGTCTGTCGTGCACGCGGCAGATGCGCCCGGGTAAGCAAAATTCTCCAGTAAAGATGCTGCACGCGCGTCCCGCTCACAATCCCACGCCAATAAAATTAGCGAGCAGGCGATCACCTTCGGGTGTCAGCACACTCTCCGGATGAAACTGCACACCCTCGATTGGCAGTTCACGGTGACGCACTGCCATGATCTCGCCTTGCGCGGTTTGCGCCGTGATCTCGAGTGCCGCAGGTATGCGTTCACGCTCTGCGCACAATGAGTGATAGCGGCCGGCCTCAAAGGGCTGCGACAGGCCGCTGAAAATTCCCTTGCCATCGTGGTTAACCGGGGAAGTCTTGCCGTGCATCAGCCGCGGTGCCCGCACTATTTCACCGCCGAAATGCGTGACGAGGGCCTGGTGCCCGAGACAAACGCCGAGGATCGGCAGCTCGCCGGCGAACGCCGCAATCATCGCGATCGATACACCTGCGTTTTCGGGTCGGCCGGGACCCGGCGAGATAACGAGGTGCGTAGGCTGCAGCGCACGCGCCTCGCTTTCACTGATCTTGTCGTTGCGATACGTGCGCACATCGGCGCCGAGCGTCGCGAACGCCTGCACGAGGTTGTAGGTGAAGGAATCGTAGTTATCGATTAACAGGATTCGCACGCTCACAAACCTTCCCCCGCCATCTCGAGGGCACGGCGCAGAATGGCGCTTTTCGCCAATACTTCTTCGTACTCGCGTTGCGGCACGCTGTCGGCGACGATGCCGGCCCCGGCCTGGAAACTGTATTGCTCGCCATTAAATACCAGCGTACGTATCGTGATCGCCTGGTCCATGTTGCCGCCAAGGCCGAAGTAACCGGCGGTGCCCGCGTACAGGCCGCGGCCGGTTGCTTCCATTTCCTCGATGATTTCCATCGCGCGGACTTTCGGCGCACCAACCAGCGTGCCTGCCGGAAAGCTTGCGGCGAACAGATCGAACGCATCGTACTCCGCTGCCAGTTCACCCTTTACGCCGCTGACGATGTGCATCACGTGCGAGTAACGCTCGATCGAGCGGTATGGGGCGACGTGCACACTGCCGGCCGTGGCTACGCGACCGAGGTCATTGCGGGCAAGATCGACGAGCATGACGTGTTCCGCCGCTTCCTTCGGATCGGCCAGCAGGCGTTCCTCGTTTGCGAGATCTTCTGCCGTCGTCGCGCCGCGCGGCAGGGTGCCGGCGATCGGCCGCAGCGAGGCGCTACGACCCTGAAGTTTTACGAGCGCCTCAGGGGATGAACCGACGACTTTGATATCGCCGAACTCGAAGAAAAACATGTAAGGCGACGGGTTCAGCAGGCGCAGCGCGCGGTAGACCTCGAACGGCGGAATATTGGTCTGGCCGCTGAACAGCACGGAGATCACGATCTGGTAAATGTCGCCGGCGCTGATGTAGTCCTTGCAGGCGGCGACGCGCTCGCAGTATTCGGCCGCGCTCATGCCGGCGAGCGGCTCGGATACGGCCAGATTTTTGCTGCGCTCCGGCAGTGAACCGCGCAGCAATTGCATGACTTCGCGGCGCAAAGCGGCCCGTTCCGCGTCAGAACCGTTGTGCAGCAAGGCTACGCGGCGGGTCAGGTGGTCAAATACGAGCAGCGACGATGTTGCACAAAATGCTGCACGCGGGATGCCGGCCTGCGGTGTTGTGCGCTGCGGCAGCTGCTCGAACAGGCGCACCACGTCGTACCCCGAAACGCCGACGAGCCCGCCGTGAAACGGCAGATCGGCCGGCTCGGGCTGGGGCCGGGGCGCAGCCGCCAGCGCCCGTCGCAGCACGTCCAGCCATTCCTGCTGACTGGCCGGTGCTGCAAGCTGCTCATCGCCGAGGCGCAGGCCCTGCTCGTCGTAGCGCAGCTCCAGCGCGTCGCCAAAGCCGAGGAAGGAATAGCGCGCCAGCCGCTCGCCACCCTCGACGCTTTCCAGCAGGTAACGCGGCTTGAGCGCGGCGAGCTTCAGGTAGGCCGACACCGGTGTATCGAGATCGGCGGCTATGTCGAAAGGGGGCTGCATCGTCTGTCCGTTCCGGATCCTGTTTGTAACAGCTAATTTGTAACAGCTAAAAAAAACCCACCTCCACTGGCGGCGGAGATGGGTTTGTCGGTTTCTTTTCTCTCAGGCAGAAATCAGCCGGCGACCCACTCCACGACGGGTTGCCACAGCCAGCTCCGGATATGTTGAGAGATCATCATGCAGCGAGTATTACCGCGGCTTTCTGCGAGGTCAAGCCGGCGACGGTTACAGCCATTATCATTGTCAGAGGTCGTACAGGAACGGCAGCACCATCGAGAAACCGAGCCACATGATTATCGTCAGCGGAATACCGACCCGCATGAAGTCAGAGAACTTGTAGCCGCCGGCGCTCAGGATAAGCAGGTTGGTCTGGTAGCCGAACGGTGTCGCGTAACTCATGTTCGCCCCGAAAAGCACGGCGAGCACGAAGGGCTCCGGATCAACGCCCAGGCGATTCGCAACGGCGACAGCAATTGGCGTACCAATTACCGCCGCCGCGTTGTTCGACACGACGTTGGTCATGATGGTCACGATCAGGATGAACAGGCTGAGAATTACAGCGGGTTGAAAATCAGCCGCGGCCGAGACAAAGCCCATGGCGAGGTAGTCGGCCATGCCGGTGCCCATCAGTGCTTTGCCAAGCGCCAGGCTGACCACGATGATCATGATGACAGGCGTTGACAAGGCGCTCGCCGCGTCGCGCCAGTTCAGGCAGCCCATCGCAAGCGTGAGCCCTACTCCGATAATTGCGCTGACAGAGATCGGCATGATGCCGAGCGCCGCAGCAACTACGACAAAACCGATAATGCCAAGCGCACGGTTCGCCAGATGCGTGTGCGGCAGATCCATCGTGCCGTCGAGCACCAGCATGTTGCCGCTTTCTTTAAGCTTGTTGATGGCGTCGCGCGTGCCCTGTACCAGCAGCACGTCACCGGCACGCAGGCGGATGGCGTTCAGGTCGCCCGTGACCTGCGAGCTCGGCGCGCGGGCGCGATGAATTGCGAGCGGCAATAGTCCGAAGCTCGAACTGAAAGCTGCCGCCGCCAGGCTGCGTAAATGCAGCGGCGATCCGCGCGTGACGACAACTTCAGCGAGTTGCTGGCCTTCGGCCTTCAGCGGTGTGTTTTCGTCGATCGGGTGGTCGTTGTCCGACACGTTAAACAAGGTTGCGCCGAGCAGTGTCTCGTAATGCTTGAGGTTTTCCGGCGTGTCCTTGACGAACAGGCGATCACCGGGCAACAAGGTAACCGAAGGCAGTTTTGCGAGGAACAGCGACTCGCTGCGCTGAATTTTGTCGACGCGCATTTCGCCGCCGGTTTTCGCCAGGACGTCCGACAGCGTTTTGCCGGCTGCAAAGCCGTCCTCCTTCACGTGCAGCTGCGCGCTGAAAACACGCGGCGTCGTATCGGCCATCGGCGGTACCCGTTCCGGTAGCAGGCGCGGTGCAACCAGCCACAGAAACAGAATGCCGGCACCACCCACCATCACGACCGGCAACATGAAGTCGAATACACCGAAGTGCTTCAGGCCCATGTCCTGCGCAATGCCAACGACCAGCAGGTTGGTCGAGGTACCAATAGTCGTCGACATGCCACCGATGATGGTGGCGAGGCCCATCGGCAGCATCACGCCGGATACCGGGAACTTGACGCGCAGCGAGACGCCAACAAGGATCGGCATCAGCAGGACAACGATAGGCGTGTTGTTCATGAATGCCGACAACACGGCACCGGCGATCAGCGTGACAAGCAAGGCGAGCATCGGGCGCGCGGACCAGGCCCGGCCAACAATCGTCGCGAGGGGCTGCAGTGCGCCGGTGGTTTCCAGCCCTTTGCCGACAATCATCAGCGCGCAAATCGTAATCAGCGCCTCATTACCGAAACCGGCAAAGAAATCCGTTGCGCGCAAGGCAACGTCGCCGTTGCTGTACGGAAAAAACTGGAAGCCCGCGACCAGCGCAATCAGCACGAACAGGCTGGAGGTTTCGAGTGGAATGCGATCGCGGGTAAACAGGAACAGGGCTACTGCGGTTAACAGCAGCACAGCAAGTCCGTGCGAGTCTGGCGTAATTCCCTGCAAAGAAGCCTCGCCTTAAGGTGGTGCCCACCTGAGTTTTGTTTTTATGTGCCCGGATCGCGACGCATGGCAGTGTTTTTGGCGCCGCGGCTGAACCGTATCTTAAGTCAGACCCCGGTCGCAACGAATGTTGCAGCATTGCGGCGCCGGATGACTGCCGCGGCGCGCTTATGAAAAGCACGAAACTCGTCGAAGCGCCAGCCTGAGAAGGCGGGTCTGCAGGCGAAACACAGCGCATCGGCGTAAGCGAGCAGCGGCAGCAGATCGCTGAATGCGGCTGCGGCTGCACCGTTTTGGGGCAAAACGGAGTAGGGCGACAGCACGAGCAGATTGCGGTGCCGCACGGCGACCTGCGCCAGCGCTTCCTGCCAGCGCTGGCGCCAGTGTTGCCGCGCCGCATCCGGCACCTTGTGTAAGGTATTGCGGGCGGCCAGCGCCGGCAGTACGCCGCGGCTGCACGCCAGTTGCTGTGACTCATCCCAGAGGCAATCGTGGATCGCTGCCAGCAGCTGGTCCAGCGAGCGCAGGCACTTTATGGCGGACGGATCACCGCGTCGTAACACCACGAGGTCGCCGATGCCCTCCGGAAGAAAAGCGATGCGACGATTTTCGCGGGCATCCTGACGTTGCCGCAGGTCGGGCCAGTACAATTCGTCCAGCAGCGAATCAGCCAGGCGCAGGCCGCGCCGCAAAGCCGCAAACAGCTCCGCCATGCGCAAGCGCCCGCGATGGTCGCTAAAACGGCAAAGGTTGAATGACACAGGCAGCCAGGCGCTCGCGGCAGGCGCGAGCACTGCGAACGGTTGGCAGAGCGCAACTCCCGGCTCATCAGGCAAGAGCGCACAGCGCGAGCGCAGGCTGCTGCCGTAGGCGGGGGTCAACGCCCGCTGGCGCTCGCGTTGCTGATACAGCGTGCTGAACACCGCGCGGCCAGCGCCCAATGCCACGTTCACGTCTGGCCCGGCCTCGTCCAGCAATACGTAGCGCGGCCCGTTGCCGAGCCAGACCCGGCTCATCAGGTGGTATGCGGGTAACGGCAAGTACCGACCTGGCAAAGCGAGGCCCAGCTGACGGCGATCGATGCACGGCGCGCCACTGACTCTGCGCAGCTGCCGCATGACCTGCTCAAGCTGACGCGCTGGCTGCGTGTCGGCATCGACCAGCGTCAACGTTACCTGGCAGCGCTCGAATAGCAGCGCGCGCACTCGCTGCAACTCCCAGTGGCGCGTCATTGCGCAACTTTGCAGCGTTTGCACGGACATGCAGATGCCTATACCGGCAGTGCCTGGTCCGCAGGCGTTGCGTTGCAATACCGGACAGAAGCCGAGCCCCTGCAACTCGCGTACGAGGGAGCTTGCGCGATCCGGAACCGACTTGCCGGTTGCCGCGAGCGCGTCCGCCGTGCTTGGCAGTGGTTCGTGCATCGTGATCGACCCATCCCTGGCCTTTTCTGCAGCATCGCAGAGTGCCGGCGGCTGCGCTCGCGGCCTATTCGGGCGAGTTCTTTAGTTTTGCCTGTTACGAAGTGGCCGCGGCGAATGCGCTGCCGCTGGATCGCGGCGACGACTGCGCTACACTGTGCGCTGCTGCGAGAATGGTGCCTTTGCCGATGAAGTCAGTGTTGCGACATGTTTTGCTGTTTGCCGGACTGCTGATGTTCGCGGCCTGCGACAAGCCGCAACCAGAAGCAGCAAAAGAGCCGCTGGCCGTCGGCTACTGGCAGGCACGCATCAAGTTACCCGGCGGTGACATCGAAACCGGCATTGAACTCGCCCGTTCACCGACAGGCTATGTTGCCAGCCTGATCAACGGTCAGGAGCGCGTGCCCATCGACATCGTCAATGTGGAAAACGAACGCATCCGGCTGCGTTTCGACGCGTTCAACAACGAAATCGAGGCGCGTATCTTCGGCGATTCTCTCGTTGGTGAATTGCTGTTGACCAAACGCGAAGGCCAGCAACAGTCAATGCCCTTCACGGCGACGGCGGGAGCCGCCAAGGCGGAAGCAGGCGGTAGTGCCAGCGATATGTCGGGGCGCTGGGCCGTGACTTTCAATGAACCGGATGGCACCACATCACCATCGATTGGCGAGTTTTCGCAGCGCGGCTCGCGGCTGTTTGGCACGTTTTTGAATCCGAACGGGGACTATCGCTACCTGTCCGGTTATGTGCGCGGCAACGAGTTCAAGCTTTCAACCTTTGATGGCGCACACGCGTTTCTGTTCTCCGGCAAGATCAGCGGCAACCAGATTGTCGACGCCGACTTCTGGTCCGGCACCAGCTGGCACCAGACCTGGAGCGCGGTGCGCAACCCGAACGTTACGCTGCCCGACGCATACACGCGCACCTTCCTCAAACCCGGCTATGACCGCTTCACATTCGAGTTCCCGAATCTCGACAAGCAGCTCGTGTCGATCGATGACCCGCGCTTCAAAGGCAAGGTCCTCGTGATCACGCTGGCCGGTACCTGGTGCCCGAATTGCCACGATGAAGCGCGCTTTATGGCGCCGCTGTATGACGAGTACCGCGCACAGGGGCTGGAAGTGGTCGCGCTGATGTACGAACACTTTGATGATCCCGAAGTGGCTGGCCAGCAGGTGCGAGCCTTCCGCAAGAAATTCAATATCAAGTACGCAACTTTGCTCGCAGGTGTGTCAGCAAAAACCGAGGCCGCTGAAACGCTGCCGTCGTTAAACGCGGTGCTGGCATTTCCCACGACCATCTTTATCGATCGCTCGGGACGCGTCCGCAAGATTCACACCGGCTTTAACGGCCCAGGCACAGGCGAGCACTACAAGAAACTGACAGCCGAAATGACAGCGCTGATTAAAGAGCTGCTTGCCGAGCCACCCGACCTGATTGACTCCCTCCATTCCGAGAGCGGGCAAGCCGGCTAAATTCAAGTCCAGGAGAGTTCCATGCCATCTTTCGACGTCGTCAGCGAGTTTGACGCGCATGAGGCGCGCAATGCCGTTGACCAGGCCAACCGCGAGGTTGAAGTCCGTTTTGATTTCAAAGGCAGCGGCTCGAAATTCGAGATCGCGGACAACGTCATTACGCTCAAGACCAAGTCCGATTTCCAGTTGAACCAGATGCTAGACGTGCTGCGCCAGAAACTTACCAAACGAGGCGTCGACATCAGCTGCATGGATACCCAGAAACCCGAGCTCGCGCTGAATGATGCGCGCCAGAAAGTCGTCCTGCGCCAGGGTATCGAAACGGAGATCGCAAAGCGTCTCGTGAAAACCCTGAAAAGCAGCAAGTTGAAAGTTCAGGCCTCGATTCAGGGCGAGAAGCTGCGCATCACCGGCAAGAAACGCGATGACCTGCAGGCGGCCATAGCGCTCCTGAAAGAGCAGGATGTCGGCCTGCCGCTGCAATACGACAACTTCCGCGACTAGTTCACCGTTCGACTTTTATAAGGCGACGCACCGTGCGCAGGCAAGACATTACGTTTGAAGACAAGGATCAGGCGCTGCGCGATGACGTGCGTACGCTTGGCGCGCTGGTTGGCGAACTGATTACCGAACAGGGCGGCAAGAAACTGTTCGAGTTCGTGGAGAACGCCAGGTTGCGATCCATCCGCCGCCGCGAGGGCAACGAAAAGCCCGACGAGCTGCTGGTGGATTTTGTCAGCGGACTGGATCTCAACATGGCCATCGAAGTTATCCGCGCGTTCTCGACCTATTTCCAGATGGTCAACACCGCGGAAAAAGTGCATCGCATCAGGCGGCGGCGCGAGTACCTGCAGAAAGAGGGTCAGTTTCAACCCGGCGGCCTCGAAGAAACGATGGTCAAGCTGAAAGCTGCAGGACTGTCGATCAGCGATCTTGAAGATCTGTTGAAAGGCCTGCGGATCGAGCCCGTATTTACTGCGCACCCCACGGAGCCGACGCGACGCACGATCCTGCGCAAGGAACAGCGCATCGTGCGGCGCCTGATCGATCTGCTGAACCCCACGATGACCGCGCAGGAACGCCACGCGGCGATCGAGAACATCAAGCTCGAAGTCACGACCGGCTGGCAAACGGCCGAACACCCGTCGGAACAGATGACGGTAGCCGATGAGCTCGAGCACGTCCTGTTCTTCGTCACCGACGTGCTGTACCGGGCGATAGCGCCTTTCTACGAGGATATTGAGGATGCGCTGGAGCGTGTCTACGGCGACGATTCGAAGGCCGTAAAAATTCCGAACATTGTGCGCTTTGCTTCGTGGGTGGGCGGCGACATGGACGGCAACCCCAACGTCAATGCCAAGACCATTCGATCAACGATGGCCCGGCAGCGCTCCCTGGTCCTCGATCTTTACTACCGCGAATGCGCCGGCCTGTCCGCCAAACTCAGCCAGTCGAAGCAACGCGTCAACATCAATGACGATGTGCTGCAACGGGTCGAGGAATATCGCAGCGAATACCAGAACGCCTATCACTCTGTGCCATTGCGGCATCGTGATATGCCCTATCGTGTACTGCTCCGGCTCATCCAGCAGCGGCTGCAGGCAACCTACGACGACGCGGCCTATCCTTACGAGAACGCGCGCCAGTTTCGGTCCGACATTAAGCTCATCGCTGACAGCCTCGCCGAGAACAACGGCGAACATGCCGGGCTGTTTGCCGTAAAGCGCCTGATACGGCGCATCGATACGTTTGGCTTTCATCTTGTCACCCTTGATGTGCGGCAGGACGCGATGCTGCATCGTGAAGTGATCGGCGAGTGCCTCGGCATTGCAGACTGGCTTGAGTGGACCCCCGCCGAGCGCACGCAGCGCATCGTTGAAGCCATCAAGATGAAAGACCCGCCGCCGGTCCAGCAAAGCATCGCGGTCCGCAAAACGCTGGCAGTGTTCCAGGCGATCGCATTCTGTCGCCGCAAGTATGGCAAGGACGCGATCGGCCCGTTCATCGTCAGCATGACCCAGGGTGCCGACGACATTCTCTCGGTGCTGCTGCTGGCCAACTGGAGCGAACTGCACAATCGCCGCGGCGAAGTACCCCTCGACATTGCGCCACTGCTGGAGACGGTTGACGATCTCGACGCCGGGCCGGCAATTTTGCGTGACCTGCTGAGCAACGAGCTCTATCGCGGGCACCTCGAGAAGCGCAATGACCAGCAAACCGTGATGATCGGTTACTCCGACAGCAACAAGGACTCAGGACTGGCTGCTGCACGTTGGGCCCTGCAGAACGCGCAGCTCGCGCTCGTCAAGGCGATGAAAAACGCGAACATCAAGCTGCAGCTGTTTCATGGCCGCGGCGGCACGATCAGCCGTGGCGGCGGCAAGACCCATGCCGCGGTGCTTGGCTCGCCGCCAGGCACGGTTAACGGCTATCTGCGCGTGACAGAGCAAGGCGAGATCATCAATGAAAAGTACGGCCTGCGCGGCATCGCGCTGCGCACGCTGGAACAGGCAACGGGCTCCGTCGCGCTGGCCACTGCCATGCCGCAGCATCGCGGCGGCGATCTACCGGAATGGCACGCCATGATGAAGGTAATCGCCGACGTCAGCCGCAAGACTTATCGCGAACTCATCTACAACACACCGGAGTTCTACGATTATTTCCGCAAGGCGACACCCGTCGACCTGATTGAACGCATGCGCATCGGCTCACGTCCGCCATCGCGACGCAGTGGCGGCGGCGTCAAGGATCTGCGCGCCATTCCCTGGGTCTTTTCCTGGACACAGAGCCGGCACGTCCTGCCAGGCTGGTATGGCTTCGGCAGCGGACTTGCTGCCGCCGCAAAAGAATTTGACGAAGCGTCATTCCGCAGCATGTTCACCGAATGGTATTTCATGCGGGCGCTAACGGCTGATGTCGAGATGGTGCTGGCCAAAGCCGACCTCGGTATCGCCGAGGCCTACTCGAAATTGTCCGGCGACCTGCATGAAAAGTTTTTCCCGACGATCAAGGCAGAGTACGAACTGACGCGGGACCTGATCCTGAAATATTCGGATCATCACGAACTGCTGGAAGGCGACCACACATTGCAGCGGGCGATCATGCTCAGAAATCCCTATGTTGATCCGATGAGCATGATGCAGGTCGATCTGCTAAAACGCTGGCGGGCGGCCAACTACGAAGATGACGAATTGTTCGAGGCCTTGCTGGCCAGCGTCAACGGCATTGCACAAGGCCTGCAAAACACCGGCTGATACTAGTCTTCGATGACCGTCACGTAGTCTTCCAGCGGCTTGCGGGCAATGTCCGGCACCTGCGCATTGTCCGCCGGATAGCCTGTTACCAGCAGCAGGAATGGTCGCTCGCTCTTCGGTCGGTCCAGTATGTCGTTCAGGAACGCCATCGGGCTCGGCGTGTGCGTCAGGCAGGCAAGACCGGCGTGATGCAACGCGGTAATCAGGATGCCGGTGGCAAGGCCTGTCGATTCTGACGGGTAGTAGTGCTTCACCTTGCGCCCGTCGTCCAGCAGATCAAACTTCTTCAGGAACACCGCGATTAACCACGGCGCCGTTTCGAGGAATGATTTATTGGTATCGGTGCCCAGCGGCTTCAATGCTTCGAGCCATTCGTCCGGCGCACGGTGTTCGTAGAACTCTTTCTCCTCTGCCTCCGCCGCGACGCGAATACGCCACTTGACTGCCCTGCTGCCAACCACAACGAAGTGCCACGGCTGCAAATTGGCGCCGCTCGGCGCGGTGCCCGCAGCACGTAACGCCGTTTCAATCAGTTCGCGCGGCACCGGCCGGTCCGAAAACTCGCGCACGCTGCGGCGCCGCGCAACGCCTTTATAGAACGCGTTGAGGCGGGCACGCATTTCTTCCGGTGGAAATTCCTGCCAGTCTGGCAGCGGTATGAATCTGGCGTCGGTCATGACGGACTAGTCTGCAGCATTTCAGTCTTCAAGGCGGCGCAATACGGACCACTCACTGGTCTCTGTTTCGGAAACTACCTTACCGCGCGCAGATATTCCCGCTTTGTGCACCGATTCCGGATCGCCGGTTATCAGCGGGTGCCAGTCGGGCAGTTCCTTGCCGGCTGCAAGCCTGCGATAGGCGCAGCTTTGCGGCAACCATTGATACAGTTCCGGCTTGTCCACTGACAGCTGCAGGCAGCCAGGCACTTCCTGCTGGCGTGCCGGATAGTTCCTGCAGCGACAGGTCTGGGTATCGAGCAGCCGGCAGGCAAGGTCGGTGAAATAGATCTCACCGGAGTCTTCGTCTTCGAGCTTTTGCAAACAGCAGAGCGCGCAGCCATCGCACAGGGACTCCCACTCTGCCTGCGACATCTCGGCCAGCGACTTGAGTTTCCAGAAGGGTTCGACCATTGTTTTGCATCTCTGCAGTTACAGCACAGACAGGATACCCCAGGCCATCATGAAAGCTGCGTTTCTGGACTTTGCCACGGTTGGCGCCGATGAACTCGATCTGACGCCTCTCTACGCCGCGCTGCCTGAGCTGCAGCTCCACGAGGCGACGGCGCCCGGCGAGGTCAGCGCAAGGCTGTCAGGGTGTGAGGCGGTCCTGCTAAACAAGGTGCGGTTAACGAGGGAGCTGCTGCTGGCAGCGCCCGACTTGCGCTTCATTGGACTGACCGCCACGGGTGTCGACAACATAGATCTCGACTGCGCCCGCGAACGCGGAATCGCCGTCTGCAACATTCGCGGCTATTGCACACAGTCCGTGGTCGAGCACGTGTTTGGGGTGTTGCTCAACCTGACGCACAACCTCGCGCGCTTCCGGCAACTGGTTCGCGACGGCGCCTGGGCGCGTTCTGATGAGTTCTGCCTGCTTAATTACCCGATTCGCGAGCTGTCCGCGATGACGCTTGGCATCGTTGGCTACGGCGAACTCGGCAAGGGCGTGGCGCGCTGCGGTGAGTACTTCGGCATGCGCGTGCTGCTTGCCGAGCGACCCGGCGCCAGCAAGGCTCGGGAGGGGCGCGTTTTGTTCGAAGAGCTGCTGCAGAAGGTTGACGTCCTGTCCCTGCACTGCCCGTTGACTGACGCAACCCGCGGACTTATCGGCGCGGCGCAGCTTGAGAAAATGAAAAGCAGCGCCTTGCTGATCAATACCGCGCGCGGCGCGCTCGTCGATTCGGCCGCACTGGTCGCCGCCTTGCAAGGCGGCAAGATTGCCGGCGCGGCGATCGACGTACTGCGTGAGGAGCCGCCGGTAAAAGGAGATCCGCTGCTGGAATGCACCCATCCCAACCTGATTATTACGCCGCATATCGCATGGGGCACGGTTGAGGCGCGGCAGAGCGCGCTAAACCAGCTCGCCGAAACCGTGCTTGCCTTCCAGCGCGGTGAACGTATGAATCGCGTCGACTAGCAAGCCCGGGCTCCTGCTCAGGTGCCGATAATCTGGCGCGCCCAGGTAACCACCGCACGCACGCGCGGTGAGGTCAGGTCGAAGGCTTCGTCAAAGCTGACCCAGCGAAATTCATGATGCTCGGCGCGTCCAAGCTCGGGCACGATGCTCATTTCGACCTGCTCATCCTGCGTGCTGGCGAGATAGTAGCGCGCGGTTTTGCCGCGATTGTAGGGCCCGGTTTCAATAAACGATTCGCCCCAGCCGAATGTCAGGTCGCTTATGGAGGTCTCTTCGCCGACCTCGCGAATCGCCGCCTGCAGCGGGGTTTCGCCCGCCTCACAAATGCCTTTCGGAAAATCCCAGTTGCGCCACGCGCGCAGCATCAGCGTTCGCCATCCTTCCCCGGTTTGCCGGGCCAGCACCACGCCGCAGGAGAGACGATCTCCGGAGTCGACAGTCATCGCGTCAGGCGCCCCGCAGGACGTCGATGGGCGGCGCATTGATCGCGCCTCGCGCTGCAACATAGCCGCTCAGGCAAACCAGCAGTACGCCGCCGCCAAGGCCGGCGAGCCACAGCACGGGATTAAAGCTGAACGGCAAATCGAACAGGCGCACGGCGATGATAGCGGCGAGCAGCGAGGCGCCGGCAGCGGCGAGCAGTCCGGCCGCAAAGCCTAATGCTGCGAACTCCGTCAGCACTCCGGCCAGCACGGTACGCCGCCGCACGCCGAGGGCGCGCAGCATGGCACTCTCAAAGCGACGCTCGTCGATGGTTGATTGCACAGCCGCGAACAATACTGCGATGCCCGCTGCCAGCGTGAAAACGAATACCGCCTGAATCGCCAGGCTGGCTTTGTCGATAATGCTTTTGACCTGCTCAAGAATTGCATTAAGGTCAATAACGGAAACCGTTGGGTGCGCGCGCGCCAGTTTCAACAACACTTCTTTCTGCGATGCTTCGATGCGCATTCCCGCAATGTACGTCGTTGGATAGTTTTCCAGCGCGCCCGGCGACAGCACCATGAAAAAGTTCGGCTGGAAGGAGTCCCAGTTGACGCGCCGGAAACTGGCGACCGTCATTTCTATTTCTTCGCCGGCAACGAGGAACCGGAACCTGTCGCCGATAGCAACACCCATCTCGCGCGCCGCTTCTTCCTCCACGGACACGAGCGGCGGTCCTGCATAGTCTTCCGGCCACCATTCACCTTCGACCAGTTCGTTACTCGAACTCAGCGTGCGGGCGAAGCTCAGGTTCGCCTCCCGATTGGCCTGCCAGCGTCCGTCATTGCTCGGGTATTCGCGGGTTTTGACATCTTCATCGTTGATGGAAGTCATGCGTGCGCGGACCAGCGGTACGAACTCCGGTACTGTTACGCCGTCGCTGCGAAACACTTCGGCCACCGATTCGCGCTCGGCGGGCTGGATGTTGATGAGAAAATGGTTTGGCGCATCTTCTTCGAGCGTTTTCTGCCAGCTCGACAAGAGATCTGTGCGCACGAAGGTCAGCAACAACAGGACGGTCAGACCAAGACCAAACGCAACCACCTGCACTGTGCTGCCACTGCCGCGCCGCGCGACGTTGGCCAGACCGTAGCGCCAGGCGATGCCCACTCCGCCGCGCGAACGACCCATCAAGGCGACGAGACCGCGACCGACCACGTACAGGGCCAGTGAGACTCCGAGCATGCCGCCTAGCACGATGGCCAGCATGTAGGCGTTGCCGATAGCCCAGTACAGCAACGTCGCGACCGCCAGCAGTGAACTTCCGACCACGAACAGCATGGACGGCTGCGGCGGCATTGCATCGTGCCGGAGTACGCGCAGTGGCGGTGTGTTGCGCAACTGAATCAGCGACGGCATAGCGAAACCGGCCAGCAACAACAGCGCAGCACCACCGCCCAGCAAAACAGGACGCAGGCCGGCGGGCGGCAGATCCGAACGGAACATGTCGGCAAGCAATGTCGTCACGCCCCACTCGGCAACGAAGCCCGCGGCGCTGCCGATTACTACACCGCAGAAAGCGAGCAACACGAGCTGCACGGCAGCCACCGTGATGACGAAGCGCTGGGTTGCGCCCATGCTTTTCATCAACGCTGCGGTATCCATGCGGCGCAGCGCGAAGCGGCGCGCCGACATCGCGATCGCGACTGCACTCAACAGGACGCTGATGATTGCGGTCAGCGACAGGAAGCGCTGTGCGCGGTCGGCAGCATTGCCGGCTCGCTCGCTGGAGTCTTCGCGATTGCGAATCCGTACTGACTCCGGCAGCTCGGACTCGATGGCAGCGTAGAAGTCGTCGACGTCCTGTTCATCGCCGGCTACCAGCAGTGCGTAGCCATTACGACTGCCCTCGCCGATCAGGTCGGTTGCCGGCAGATCGGCAAGATTCATGAGCAGCGTCGGGGCGAGTGAACCGAAACCAATCGACTGGTCGGGGCGATAGGTCAGTACGGCAGAAACCGTGAAATCTGCAGCACCGAGCGAAACCTCGCCACCGACGTCGATTCCAATGCGGGCGAGTAATGCGGCGTCGGCCCACACCGTGCCAGGTGCCGGAATCTCCTGCACCTCGTATTGCTCAGAGAACAGCTTGTCTGACACGCGCAGGCGGCCGCGCAACGGGTAGCCGTCGCTGACTGCGCGGATGCCGGCCAGCGTGCTTTCGTCGCCGGCGTAGACAACGCTGGGAAAATTCTGGGTTTCGGCCGTCTGCAAATTGTATTCGAGTGCAACATTGCGCCACAGATCCGGAATCGGTTCCGGCGAACGCAGACGCAGGTCAGCCGCAAGTACCTCGTTGGCTTGCCGCGCAACGGCTTTGCCAATGCGATCCGTCAGGAAACCGACTGCCGTAAGCGCTGCGACGGCGAGTGCAATTGCCGCCAGCAGCACCAGCATTTCGCCAGCGCGCAACTCGCGACCGAAACTTCTCAGTGCATGACCGAATGGTTTCACGGATTCACCGGACGATCGCCGACAAGACGGCCGGCATCGAGACTGATCTCGCGGTCACAGCGCTCGGCAAGCGAGCGATCGTGCGTCACAAGCACGAGAGTCGTGGAGGAATCCTTATTGAGATGAAACATCAGCTCGATAATCGTGTCGCCGGTGCGCGCATCGAGATTGCCGGTTGGCTCATCGGCGAACAGCACCGCGGGCTCGGTTGCGAATGCGCGCGCAATGGCGACTCTCTGTTTCTCGCCGCCGGACAACTGTGCCGGGTAGTGACTGCGGCGCGGCGCCAGGCCGACGTCGGCAAGAATCTTGTTGGCAGCATCCCGTGGCGCGCGATGGCCCGCGAGCTCCAGCGGCAACATGACGTTCTCCAGCGCGTTGAGCGATGGAACGAGATGGAAGGACTGGAAGACGAAGCCGACGTGGGCGGCACGCACAGCCGCTCGCCCGTCCTCGTCCAGTTCGGTGAGGTTCTGGCCGTTTAACCAGATTTCGCCGCTGCTCGGCAGATCGAGCCCGGCCAGCAGGCCGAGCAGGGTCGACTTGCCAGCACCCGAGGCACCGATGATAGATACCGACTGGCCGCGCTCAATGGCGAAACTGACGTCGTCCAAAATGGTCAGAGGACCTTCCGGGCTGGTAACCTGCTTGCTAATGTTTTTGGCGGCCAGCACGATTTCCTGGCTATCTGACGGTTGTGACATGCGAAAAATTCTGCCCTTTTTTTGGTTAATGCTGGCCTCGGCGACGGTACACGCCACGGTGCCGACAGTGCTGGTATTCGGTGACAGCCTGAGTGCTGGCTATGGTATGGAAGTTGACCAGTCCTGGCCCGCTTTGTTGCAGTCGCGACTGGAGCATGAAGGGTACGAACATAAAGTCGTGAATGCCAGCATATCGGGCGAAACCAGTGAAGGTGGCGCCCAGCGCATTACGGGTGCGATCAGCCGCTACGCGCCGGCTGTCGTCGTCATCGAATTGGGCGGCAACGACGGATTGCGCGGTTATCCGCCTAAGCGACTCATGAAAAACCTGCAAGCGATGATCGAGCAGAGCCGCGCCGCTGGCGCCGAAGTCGTGCTGCTCGGCATTCGCATCCCGACCAATTACGGGCCGCGCTATACTCGCAGCTTCGAAAACGTGTACCGCGAACTGGCCACCACTTACGCACTGCCCTGGGTCGAGTTTTTTATGGACGGCGTAGCGCTGGACGATTCGCTCATGCAGGATGATGGCATTCACCCGAACGCTGAGGCCCAGCCGACACTGCTCGACAACGCCTGGCCGGCGATTCTCGACGCACTGCAGGGCGAGACGACGGCACAACAACGCTGAGACCCGCACGATAGCAACGCACAGCCCGCCGGCCTGCCCGGTGTTGCACCAAGCACACATCAGAAGGAAGCACGCAATTGGATAAGCCCTGGCTACAGTCCTATCCCGACGGAGTTCCTGCAGAACTGCCGACACCGCCCTATACGTCGCTGCTGGCGATGCTCGAGGACTGCCTGACGCGCTATGCCGACCGGCGCGCCTACACCTGCATGGGCACTACGCTCACGTATCGCGATCTCGACAATTATTCCCGTGAGCTTGCTGCCTACTTCCAGAAGCAGATTGGCCTGCACAAGGGCGAGCGGGTCGCGATTATGCTGCCGAATGTCCTGCAGTATCCGGTTGCGCTGTTCGCACTGTTTCGTGCCGGCCTTGTTGCTGTCAACGTGAACCCCCTGTACACAGCGCGCGAGTTGCGTCACCAGCTGCAGGATTCCGGCGCGCGTGCCATTGTCATCCTCGAGAATTTTGCGGACGTCCTCGATGAGGTCATTGACGACACATCCGTAGAGCATGTCATCACGACAGGGGTCGGCGACATGCTTAATTTCCCCAAAGGTTTATTCGTCAACTTTGCGGTGAAGTATGTAAAGCGCGCGATTCCTTCGTACAAGCTGCCGAAGGCCGTGAGTTGGGGCAAGGCCATGTCATTCGGCAAAAACGTGCCACTTGCGCCGATGCAGCTGGGCCTCGCCGACATCGCGTTCTTGCAGTACACCGGCGGCACGACAGGACTGTCGAAAGGCGCGATGCTCAGTCATCGCAACATGGTCTACAACGTTCACCAGTCAAAAGCCTGGCAGGGCAACGTGTTCGACTCACTCGACGACCTTGTCGTGATTACCGCATTGCCGCTCTATCACATCTTTTCGCTAGAGGCGAACTGCCTTGGAGTGTTGCTGGAAGGTGGAGAAAACATCCTGATAACCAACCCGCGCGACATGGCGGGCTTTGTAAAAGAGATGAGCAAGCACAGGTTTTCCTACATTACCGGCGTCAATACGCTGTTCGCCGGATTGCTGCACACGCCGGGCTTCGCAGACCTTGATTTCAGCAATCTGAAGCTGTGCATTGGCGGCGGTATGGCGGTACAGGAGGCTATCGCGCGCGAGTGGATGAAGGTTACCGGGGTGCCGATACTGCAAGCCTACGGCCTGACCGAGACCTCACCCGCAGCCATCATTAACCCCTTGGATATTAAAGATTTTACGGGATCAATCGGACTGCCGATCCCGGGCACAGATGTCATGATCTGCGACGATGACGGCAAGTCGCTCGGCACCAATCAGGTCGGTGAAATC
This sequence comes from Woeseia sp., assembly GCA_049665065.1. Lineage (GTDB taxonomy): Bacteria > Pseudomonadota > Gammaproteobacteria > Steroidobacterales > Woeseiaceae > Woeseia. Next base: position 38,513 of record JBATFU010000111.1, read on the forward strand.
TGTATCCGCGGCCCGCAGGTCATGGAAGGCTACTGGCAGCGACCGGAAGAGACCGAAAAGGTCATGCTGCAAGGTGGCTGGCTGCGCACGGGCGACATTGGCCGCATGGACGAGCGCGGCTACGTATTTATCGAAGATCGCAAGAAAGACATGATTCTCGTGTCCGGCTTTAACGTATATCCCAACGAAATCGAAAGCATCGCGGTAGAGATGCCCGGCGTGCTCGAGGCCGCAGCAGTCGGTAAGCCGGATGCAAAGTCCGGTGAAGTCGTGAAGCTGTTCGTGGTGCGCAAGGATCCAGCGCTGACCGCGGCACAGGTCATCGCCCACTGTCGCGAAAACATGACCGGCTACAAAGTACCCAAGGAAGTCGTGTTCCGCGATGAGCTGCCGAAAACCAACGTTGGCAAGATTTTGCGACGCAAGTTGCGCGACGAAGAATCCGCC
>JBATFU010000112.1:0-12661 GCA_049665065.1 Woeseia sp.
ATTTCTGGTCGTGGCTGACATCGAAATAGAATTCATCTCGTGCGTTCACGTCGAGTCGCGCAAAAAATCCTGATGGCGCGCGCCATTCGCCGCCTGCCGATAATGTGTAGTGCGGCGCATGCGCCTGGTCGCGGCCACTCAAATCCACCTGCGGGGTGCGGAATTCATCAAATTCGGCGCGCAACAAACCTGCGTTAAAAAACAGGGTCAGCGCGTCATTCGCCCGGTACGCCAGTTCGGTTTCGAGGCCATACGACCGGCCGCTCGCCGCATTGTCCGTAAAGAATACGAACGACGCCGGGTCGTTGGGCACGAGCTGAAAAGAGGTGCGTACCTGTTGGTCGCTGCGCGTATTGACGAAAAGCAGGCCGTTCGCGGTCAGATCGCCATTGAGCCAGCTTGAACGCAGGCCTGCTTCGTAGCTCCAAAGCGCTTCCCTCGAAAACTCGCGACGGTCAGGCGGCACCACGCCAAGATTGAATCCGCCAGCCTTGTAGCCGCGCGAGATCGCGGCGAATGCAATCATGTTGTCGTTGATGTCGTGGCGATAGCGCAGCTCGCCGCCGAACATGGATTCGGCAGGATCGAGAATCAGCGCTGCAGAATCCCTGTAATCGGTCGTCCGACGCTCGGTACGAATACCGACCGTTAGCAGGCCTCGCTCGCCAACATCAATATCGAGCTCGCCGAATACCGCTGCGGTCAGCGCCTCGAAATCGCTCGCGAAACGATCATCGATAGCCAGCGAATAGTTGAAGAACGGGTCGGTGTAGTCGCCCTGGTTGAGCGTCGTCAGGTCATCATTGAGCCGCATGATGTAGGCACCGACCAGCCAATCCGCAGAGTCGTTGAAAAGACGCCCTTCTTCTGCCGATGTGAATCGTAGTTCCTGGCTCAGGCTGCGCCGCTGGCGTTGGCTGCTCGAGATAAAGTCATAGGTGTAGGGCGCCCACACGAGCGCGTTACCCCAGTCGGCGTCAAAGGAAAAGTCGATGTTGGAATCGGCGTACGCTGTAATCGCCGTAAATGTGAAGCGGTCAGAGCCGCTCCAGCTGGTGCGCAGCGATCCTGCTGTGCTTTGTTGCGCGTCCCGACCGGGCCGGTCCGATTGCATCGACAGGCTATTGTCGATCGCGAACGCGTCGTAACCGTCGTCGATGTCAGCAGCCATCAGCGTCAGGCGCAGCTGCCAGTCTTGACTCGCTTGCCAGTCGGCACGGCCGCGCAGCAGGGTTTCCTGTCGCCCGTTCGTATCGTCGCGATTCAGGAATGCGTTGTCGCGAAAGCCATTGCTTTCATGGCGCTGTGCGGTAACCCGAACTGCGAGCTTGTCTTGCACCAGCGGACCACCGAATGCCACGCCGGCCGCCAGTGCATCGTCACCACCGGCGGTCAGCTGCACTCGGCCGCCCCACTCTTCCGTTGGTGCAACGCTCTGTACGTAGATCAGTCCGGCGAGCGCGTTGGCACCGTAGCGGGTGCCCTGCGGTCCGCGCAGCACGTCAACCTGCGCGACATCGAACAGCGTCGCAATGGTTGCAATGCCGCTGAAATCGATATCGTCAATCAGGAACCCGACGGAAGGATTCGGCGCACCTTCGTATTGTTCAAGTTCGCCGATACCGCGAATCTGAAAGTAACGCGCTCTGTGACCGTCACCGGAATAGTTCAGGTTCGGTACCGAGAACACGAGCTCTTCGAAGTGTTGTATCGCGCTCTGCTCGATCGTGGCCTGGTCGAGCACCGTAATTGACGGTGGCAACTCGGCAGCGGCGCGTTCGCGAAAGTCGGCGCGGACGATAATTTCATCGAGTGCTTCCTCCGCGTGACAATAAAGCGGCGAAAAAATACACAGCGCCAGCGTCAAAAAAACACGCGCAGTTAAGCAGGTAGAACGGAACATTTAAGAAGCCTCTTCCTACGCCGGCATTACCCGGATCAGGTGTAAGGGTTCCCGTCTTGTGCGCTGTAGCGCGACGGATCTCAGGCCGGGGAACATCCCCTGGTCGCCACCCCTGTGAGCGCGGCACTATACCGCCGTTAGTGCGCGTTACTCAATGAGTTAGAGTACATGCCGCTGAAACCTAGCCCTGCAGGCGCCTTATCAGGCTGGACGTGTCCCAGCGGCGACCGCCAAGCGCTTCGACTTCCGCGTAATAGCTGTCGACGAGCTGGGTCATATCGAGTTTCGCGCCATTGCGCCTGGCTTCGTCGAGCGCAATCTTTAAATCCTTGCGCATCCATTCCACGGCGAACCCGAACTCGAACTCGTTGGCTGCCATGGTTTTCCAGCGATTCTCCATCTGCCACGACTGGGCCGCGCCCTTGGAAATCGCGCCGATGACCTTTTCGATATCGAGACCGGCCTGTGTCGCAAAGTGCAGCCCTTCGGACAATCCCTGCACGACACCGGCAATGCAGATCTGGTTGACCATTTTCGCCAGCTGCCCCGAGCCGACAGGGCCGATCAGCGTGCAGGCTTTGGCGTAGCAATCCATAACCGGCAAAGCGCGATCGAAAACGTCCTGCTCCCCGCCGACCATGATCGTCAGTTGGCCGTTCTCCGCGCCGGCCTGTCCGCCGGACAGCGGGGCATCGAGAAACCCCACGTCTTTGTTTGCTGCCGCAGCGTGCACTTCACGCGCGATTTCGGCAGAAGCGGTGGTGTGATCAACAATTATCGCGCCGCTTTTCGCACCGTGAAGCGCGCCATCGGGCCCCAGCAGCACGGCGCGAACGTCATCGTCATTGCCAACGCAGGCGAAAATGATGTCTGCGCCCTCAGCCGCCGCCCGTGGCGTGGCCGCCTGTGTGCCTTTGTGTTTTTTAAGCCAGCTTGCAGCCTTGCCGGCGCTCCGGTTGTAGACGGTGACCGAGTGACCGGCGCCGGCGAGATAGCCTGCCATCGGGAAACCCATGACGCCGAGGCCTATAAAGGCAACATTCATTGCAGACTCCTGCGGAAATCAGGCCGCGCGTTCGCTGTCGACAGATTTTGGTTTTTTCTTGCGTGGATCCAGGCCAATCGAGCGCGCGATAATCTCGCGCATGACTTCGGAGCTGCCGGCGTAGATTCGCGAGATGCGCGCGTTCAGGTACATGCGGCAGATCGGGTATTCGTCCATGTAGCCGGCTCCGCCGTGCAGCTGCACGCACTCGTCGGTTACGCGGCCTTCGAGTTCACTTGTAAAAAGTTTCGCTTTCGCCGCGTCATCCGCCGATAACCTGCCTTCGTTGTGCTCCAGCACGCAGTGATCGACAAACGCCTGTGCAACGTCTATTTCTGTGCGCATGTCGGCGAGCTTGAATCGTGTGTTCTGGAAATCCGCGATGGTCTGGCCAAATGCCTTGCGTTCCTGCGTGTACGCCATCGTGACATTAAATGCTGCCTCGGCATTCGCGAGGTAACCCACCGCGCCCAGCAAACGCTCCTCGGCGAGGAAATGCATCAGGCTATAGAAACCGCGATTGACTTCACCGAGCAGGTTTTCCTTGGGCACTTTGACGTTATTGAAGAATAACTCCGCCGTGTCCTGGCTCTTCAAGCCCATTTTCTTCAGGTTGCGACCGCGCTCGAAACCTTCCATGCCACGCTCAACGACGAACAGGCTAAGACCATGACGTTTCTCAGGATCGGTACGTGCAACAACGATCACGAGGTCGGCATTGATGCCGTTGGAGATATAGGTCTTGGAGCCGTTCAGCAGGAAGTGATCGCCCTTGTCTTCGGCACGCGTGCGAATGCCGGCAACGTCGCTGCCCGCGCCCGGCTCGGTGATCGCAACGGCAAGAATATGCTCTCCGGAAATGCACTTCGGCAACCAGCGTTGCTTTTGCTCGTCGTTGCCAAGCTCGCCGATATAAGGCGCAACCAGCCGGTTGTGCAGGGTCATAAAGAATCCTGCATCGCCATAGTGTGCGTTCTCTTCGATCAGTATCTGCTCATAGCGAAAATCCGGAACGCCCGCACCGCCGTATTTCTCGTCAGCCCACATCAGCAGCAGGCCCTGTTCCCCAGCCTTGCGGAAAGCTTCGCGATCGACAATGCCCTGCTCCTGCCAGCGATCCACGTGCGGGCCGATCTCGTTCTTCATGAAGCTGCGCACGGAATCCCGAAACATCTCGTGTTCTTCTTCAAAAATTCTGCGATTCATAGTACTTGTCCGTTAGTGGTGACGCCGTCAAGCGTCGGTCACGTAAAGTTCCTGAGCTGTCCCCAGCGGCGGCCGAAACCCTCTCAACTGCCCGTAAAGTTGGCTTTGCGTTTTTCGAAAAACGCGGTAACGCCTTCTTTGCAATCATCGCTATTGCGCAGCGCAACTTGCAGAGGCGCTTCTATATCAAAGGTACTCGCCCAATCAGCCGCGGCCGCATGGCGCATGGCTTTCTTGGTCGCCGCGAGTGAAAGCGGTGCACGTTCGGCCAGCGACCTGGCCCAGGCGCGCGCCTCTTTGAGCAGGTCCTCCGCAGGCACCGCACGGTTGGCGAGGCCCAGTTCCACGCAGCGCGGCGCGTAAATGCGTTCGGCTTCGACGCTCAATTGAAACGCGCGACGATAACCGAGCTGCTGCACCAGCATCCAGTTCAGGCCGCCGTCAGGTACGAGCGAAATGGTTGAGAACGGCGACAGCATGAACGCGTTGTCGGCCATGATCAGCAGGTCACAGTGCAGTGCGTACGACAATCCGATACCGGCGGCAGAACCGCCGACCGCAGCGATGACCGGCTGCGGCATACGTGCGATGGCCTCAAAAACCGGGCGATACTCCGATTGCAGCTGCTGCTCAACCGTCTTTTGCGAATCCATGCTCGATTTCAGATCGGCACCAGCACTGAAACTGCGACCTTCGCCCGTCAGCACCACGGCACGCACGGTTGAGTCGCCTTCCGCGTGTTCAAACGCCGCGCGCAGGTCGAGCCGCAACGCGGTATTGAACGAGTTCATCGCATCAGGACGATTGATCGTAATGACGGCGACTGCGCCGTCCTGTTCGTATCGAACTGTGCTCAGCTTTTTCATGCTTTGACGTCCTCAGGCGGCGTCGCGATCCGAGTCGGCTCCGCGCGCATCGTAAAAGGTAAGGCCGGCCTCTGCCATTTTGCGCAAGCTGTCCGGCACCGTGAAACGCGCGCCATAAGTTTTTGCCAAACGGTCCGCTTCACGCACGAAGGCCGGCAGGCCCACGGTTTCGATAAATGACAGGGTGCCGCCGGTCCAGGGTGGAAAGCCCCAGCCGAAAATAGAGCCAATATCGGCGTCGGCCGGATGCGTGACGACATTCTCGTCGAGACAGCGCACGGTATCAATGGCCTGCGCGTACAGCAGGCGCTTGCGCACCTCGTCAGCCGCCGGCTGCTCAGCCGCCACCGGGAAGTGCTCTGCGAGCCCCGGCCACAGGAATTTCTTGCCGTCCTGCGGGTACTCGTAGAAGCCTTTACCAAAGCGCTTGCCCTTGCGATCGAGTTCGAGCACGAACTTGCGAACGACCTCGTCGGCCGGCGATGCAACGTAGTCTTTGCCAAGGTCTTTGCGTGTCTGCTCTCCCACGTGGAAGCTCAGTTCAAGCGACACTTCGTCCGTCACAGCAAGCGGCCCGACGGGCATACCGGCGTGACGCGCAACGTTTTCGATCAGTGCCGGGCTAACGCCCTCCGCCAGCATCGTCATGCCCTCTCGCGTGTACACGCTGAACACGCGACTCGTGTAGAAGCCGCGACTGTCATTGACGACGATCGGCGTTTTGCGAATCTGGCGGATGTAGTCGAGCGCCTGCGCGGTTGCGATGTCAGAGGTTTCCTTGCCGAGAATCACTTCGACCAATGGCATCTTGTCGACCGGCGAGAAGAAGTGAATGCCGATGAACTGCTGCGGCCGGACCGAGGCCTTGGCGAGGCCGCTGATCGGCAGCGTCGACGTATTCGATGCAAAAATTGCATCCTTATCGAGAACCGCTTCGGCGCGTTTCGTGACGTCCGCCTTGATATCGCGATCTTCGAAGACCGCCTCGATAACGAGCTCGCAACCGGACAACAGTTGGAAATCCGTGCCAGTCGTAATTTTTGCCAACAAGGCATCGGCCTTGTCGTCGGACATCTTGCCGCGACTCTTAAACTTCTCCGCGAGCTGCCTCGAGTAGTCTTTGCCTTTGTCCGCTTTCTCATCCGTTGTGTCCAGCAGCACGACGTCCATGCCGGCATAAGCCGACACCCAGGCAATTCCCGCACCCATCATGCCAGCGCCAAGGATGCCGAGCTTGGTGACCTTGCGTTCGGCCGGCTCTTTGGGACGACGCACGAGCTTGTCGGCTGCGCCCTTGTTGACGAACAGGGTGCGAATCATGTTGCGTGACACCGGGTGCATCAGCAGCGAAACGAAGTATTTCGTTTCGATATCGAGCGCCTTGTCAATCGGCAGCACTGTGCCTTCGTAAACCGCCGACATGATCGCGACCGGCGCCGGGTAATTGTGGTTGGTCATCTTCTGCATCAGCGCGCTGCCGAACACGAAGGTCTGCACCGCTTTCGGATTCATCAGTCCCGCACCGCCCGGAACCTTGAAACCCTTCTGGTCCCATGGCTGTTCGGCAACACCTTTTTCAAGCACCCAGCGCTTCGCGGCTGCGACCTCGTCGCCGGCCTTGACGACTTCATTCACGATGCCTGCCTCAAGTGCGTCATGCGGACCGAGGTGCTTGCCCTGCGTGATCAGCTGCAATGCCGGCTCGATGCCGATCATGCGCGGCAGGCGCTGCGTGCCGCCACCGCCAGGCAGCAAACCAACCTGCACTTCCGGCAATCCCAGTTTTGACTTCGGGTTATCCGACGCGACGCGGTAGTGACACGCGAGACACACTTCGAGCCCGCCGCCGAGTGCCGTACCGTTGATCGCCGCTGCGACCGGCTTGCCGCAGGTCTCGATCTTGCGCAGCGCCTGCTGCAGGCCGCGGCACCACTCGTACACATCCTTCACCGCCGGCTTGTTGCCGAAGGTTTTGACGATGCCTTTCAGGTCAGCGCCAGCCATGAATGAGTCTTTGCCCGACGTGATTACCGCGCCGCGCACCTTATCGTCGCTGCCAATGCGCTCGGCCGCTGTCGCGATATCCTGCAGAAACTCCGGCGTCATCACGTTCATGGAAACGTTGGGCACATCGATCGTCAGCAGTGCAACGCCGTCATTGTCGAGCTGCCAGTTAATGGTTGTCATGTTCGTCATTGCCCTCTCCCTAAACGCGTTCGATGATGGTTGCCGTGCCCATGCCGCCGCCAACGCAGAGGTTGACGAGCGCGGTATTGAGATCACGCCGCTCGAGTTCGTCGAGCACGGTGCCGAGGATCATGGCGCCGGTTGCGCCGAGCGGATGACCCATGGCGATGGCGCCACCATTGACGTTGATCTTGTCGTGGTCGATGTCGAGGCGCTGCATGAACAGCATGACGACGGAGGCGAACGCTTCGTTCAGTTCAAAGAGATCGATGTCTTTCGCGGTCATGCCGCAACGCTTCAACACTTTTTCTGCCGACGGCGCGGGTCCGGTCAGCATGATCGTCGGGTCCGTGCCAATCGATGAGAAGCCGCGAATGCGGGCACGCGGTTTCAGGCCTGCCGACTTACCGGCTTCTTTGCTGCCGATCAAAACGGCGGCGGCGCCATCAACGATGCCGCTGGAATTGCCGCCGGTGTGGATGTGGTGAATCTTCTCGACTTCCGGGTATTTCTGGATCGCGACATCATCGAACCCTGCCTGTTGTCCGGGAATCTCGAACGCAGCCTTCAATGCAGCGAGATCTTCCATGGTCGTGCCAGGACGCATGTGCTCGTCGCGGCTCAGGAGCGGCATGCCGATAAGATCCTTGATCTCGATGACCGAGCGATCGAAGTAGCCATTCTCCCAGGCATGCGCGGCGCGGCGCTGGCTTTCCACGGCGTAGGCATCGGCTGCTTCGCGTGTGAAACCGTACTTGCTCGCGATCAGGTCAGCGCTGATCCCCTGCGGTACGAAGTAAGTCTTGTTCGCGATTGACGGATCCGCGTGCATCGCGCCCGAGTCCGAGCCCATCGGTACGCGCGACATGCATTCGACGCCGCCGCCAATCGTCAGGTCAGACTGGCCGGCCATCACTTGCGCGGCGGCTGTGTTAACGGCTTCGAGACCCGACGCGCAAAAACGATTCAGCTGCTTGCCAGGCACGTTCTCGGCGTAGTCCGCGTTTAGCACGGCAGTGCGCGCGATGCAGGCTCCCTGCTCGCCCACAGGCGAGACGCACCCAAGCACAACGTCGTCGAGAGCGGCGGTCTCGAGTTCATTGCGATCGCGCAATGCGACCAGCACCTGCGACATCAAATCAACGGGCGTTACTTCGTGCAACGAGCCGTTGGAACGGCCACGACCGCGCGGACTGCGCACGTGATCAAAAATAAAGGCGTCTGCCATGGGTTGGTTCCTGTTTCAGTGGTTAAGTGAGGTGGTGCGTTGATAAGGATCGCGTGAGCTGCTTCTGCATACTCGCGCTCGCCTTGTCGAAATCGATAGCCTCCGGGTTGATGACCCAGAGGTATGTAATGCCGGTGGTGTATGCGACGTATTGCATCGCCACACTTTCCGCGTCGGCGTCTTTGCGAATACTGCCATCCTTGATCCCGGCGCGAACCCAGTTGGCAACGTCGTGCATTTGCCGTTGGTGAATATTGTGTGACGTTTCGCGGTACTCCGAGGTCGGGCTCGCGGCGCCGCAGTACAGAATGTGCAGCACGCGTGCTTCGCGCGGTGACTCGGTCAAGAAACGAAAAAATGCGTTGAGGGCGGCGAGCATCGCATCAATGCCGGTTTTGTCGCCGACACCGGCCTGCAAATACTTAAGCCAGCGCCGCCCAATGGACTTGCAGACTTCATCAAACAACGCTGCTTTCGATCCAAACCGGTACGTCGCAAGGCCGCGGCTGTAACCGGCTTTCTCACCGATCGCGGCAAGCGTCGTCTTCTCGGTACCGTGTTCGAGAAGCAACTCAACGGCTGCATCGAGCATCGCGCGATCAGACCGCGCGCTGCGCTCGGCCTGGGTTAATGGCGCGCCGCTTGGCTTCGCGGAGGCGCGGGTCATGCGCCGGCGCCTGTCTTTTTTAGTAGTGAAATCAGTTTATTACCCGAGGTACTAAGTTACTTGCTATCAACAAGCAAGTGAGTATACGCACGCTGGCGCGCACCAGCAAGTCCCGCGACCGGGGCACGTTGGGCGGCAAATAACTTGGTTATCGTTCACAGCCGTGAGTCTGCTGCGGTTTTGCCCGTCGACCTCAACGGCGCTGCAAAATGAGCCGTCTGACGGTATCAATGAATATCGTTCTGGCAGTCATTCTTTTTATCCATTCCGCCAGTTCGTGTGCAGCGGCGATTGCCGAGCATGACGATCGACCACTCGCGGGCATGGGCCATCCTTTCTTAAACAGGCATTCCTTGCCCTGCATCTGAACAACCCATCGAAACCCGCAACGAACGGTGGGGTAAACAGGTCGTCTTTCTTTCCAGCGAAATTGAAACCTGGGGCGGTTTTCGGCGGATTGCACTCTGACTTCACGAGAAGGCCTTTACTACTTCGTGGCCTGCGGCCTCCCCGGCCAGCTACCGAACTGCATCTCAAATTCTATTCCGACCCCCGCAACAGGTTTCCGCTCTTCGATCAGAAATTCGCGTGGCCAACTCAGGTAGGCCAGATACTCAATGAACAACCACTCCCGCAATATTTTGCGGCGGTATCGCAATTCGACACCGTAGTCTCTGACAGGCACCTCGGCATCGGTTTCACCGGTGTGGTAAACGGCATAGGACATTGCACTGTTGTTGGCCAGATTCTGGTAACCGATAACTTTATTTGTCCAGGCCACGCCTTCGACGTCCTCCTCGACGACTGCAATTGACAAGATGCGAAGCAGCCAGTCTTCGTTCACCGCGTGATCGAGCGTGTTCTTGAAGGACAGCCCCGCCCCTCGCTGACTTTGCACGAAGAGCCGTGGTTCAATACGCCACAGCCAGTCGTCACTGAAACTCTTGTTCCAGCGATACGTCGCCCTCACATACGGCTCCAAAGGTGCTGCAAGCTTCACTCCGGCGCCAAAAGACCAACCTCGCATCAAACTGGCGTCGCGGGTGTAGCCGATACCCAGCAACCAATCGTCGTTTTCAAAATCGTTGAAGCGCGTTGGCAACGAATCGATATTGTCATCAGCGGATCCATCCACCAGTTCTTCCGCTTCGCCTCGCCCGAATATCAAACTGGTGCGTTCATTAATGGCAGGAAGTGCTACGCGAGCCTTTAGACGAGCGCGCTTCCTAAGGTCATTTCTCTTATCCCACCGTCCCCCGGCAGACAAACGACCGCGCGACACTGTCGCCTGTTCCTCGACATCTGCCGAGCCAAAAAAGCTGTCGATCTTTCGTGCCGCGCCGGACGTTACACCATAGACCGCCTGTTGCGTCCGATCCAGAAGCGGGGACTTCTGCGGCACTTCTGTAGTTTTTCCGCTTGCACATCCCGCCAGCGCCGCACCAGCAAGAACGCAAATCGGGAGACGCATAATCACGACTGCAATACTCTCCAAGTTTTTTATTGGACATTGCAAACCGTTTCTTCAGCCTCCCGCAGACGAAGTCGTTCCAGAGCTGGAATTCTACATTGGATCCGCGAATTTGGGTCAGTAGCCGCCGGGCAAAGTCCAGCCAGTCGAGTCTGCAACGTGGAATCAGGCCATGCGGCCTGGAACGACTGATGCTGGAATCGACTATACTCAATCGCCACTTCTGGATTTACACGGTGGCAGAAAGTAAAGAGAAACCATTGTTCAATGGACTCTGCAGTACCAATTGGAGAACAAGAATGAAGAAAGTAATCCTGGCCCGATCGAGCGTAATACTCTTTGCAGGTGCGTTTGCTCACGCTGATGAAGCAACCGAGAAAGAAGTGATTAAAACCATCATGGACGGCAATGCCTACGCTGAAAAGAATCTCAAGGACGAGGGCGACACTGTCTCGAAGGACGGTTCGCTGGAATTCTGGTCAAGCGGCGGATTCCTGCAGGAAGTCAGCGCCGAAAGCACGCCCGACGAGTATGAATCGATCAATATTGACGCGAAACATATTCACGTAATCACCCTCGTGCCCGGTAAGGTGGCCGTTGCCCAGTACTATTCAGAGGGCTCAATGGCGCCGAAAGGAAGCACCGCTGTCAGCAATTACCGGACGCGTGCAACACAGGTGTTCGTTAAGGAAAATGGCAAGTGGAAAGTTCGGGCCGCGCATTGGTCGCCGATCGCCGGCGGCTCGGGAACAAGCCAGACCGCGGTAAATTAACAGGCCGCATTTCTGCATGGCCCAGTACACACACTGGGCGGACAAAAAAAACCCGGCATAAAGCCGGGTTTTTTCTTATACGCAAAACGTATCTAAACGATTAAGCAGCCTTGAGGTTGCTTGCCGCCAGTTTGCCGCGTTCGGTAATTACGTCATAGCTGATACGCTGGCCGTCTGCCAGTGTGTCCATGCCGGCGGCTTGTACCGCGCTGACGTGCACGAAAACGTCTTTTTCGCCGCTTTCCTGCTGAATAAATCCAAATCCCTTACCTGCGTCAAAAAATTTTACTGTTCCAATAGCCATTTTGGCCTCCATAACAAATGCCGCGCACGAATCGGGCGCGGAAACGAACAATCTGGGTATTGTGAATGACTCGAAACGAGCGCCCGGGGAACGGGCAAATAGCTGAAAGGCAGGCCAAAACGAAGATCGTGGTGGCATCCTGCGGGATTTTCCTGCGAAACGCCAGTATTTGAAGGCAATTGATTCACCGGTAATCCAGGTTTCGGTGGCTAAATCGGGCACAAGTCGGCCCAGGTTCGGGGCCAGCCTGCGGTGTTTGTGGATGGTGAAATCTCGTCAGCCCGCTGGCGGTGGTTGTCGTGGCGTACTCGGCAATGCGTCATGGATGCATGCCCAGGACGGCGCTGAGTCGGTCCAGATAGTCAGCGACGGCTTGGCCAGTTCCGGGTCGTCAAATGTTCCCGCTCTCAGGATCGTCAGGTGCGGGCGCGCTTCAGACAGGCTCGTTACCGGCGTTCCACAGCGCTCACAGAATTGGCGGTGCATGCGATTTCCGCTTTCCGCAACACTCGAATAATCGCGCAGCGGTCCAGTCACTGTTACAGCGGTGGTCGGAAACACCACATTGACCGTCGCGCTTCCGGCAGCGAAATACTGGCAGTCCCGGCACCAGCAAACACGGGTTGCCAGTGCGTCAGCTGTTACGGTGTAACGCACGGAACGGCAAAGACATCCGCCTGAGATCGTCATCGCGAGCTCCTTAAATTGTTTAGTTAGCTTCCGTAACCGGGTTCAACTGGCGCTGATACTCAGCCTCATCGTAGTGACCAAGCGATTCGACGATCAGCCCGTCATCACCAAGTGTCCACACCTCGTATCCTCGAAGATCGACCGCGTTACCCGTACCGCCCGGACCAGAGTTCGTCCCGGTCCAGTGCCAATGAAACTCTACCTGTTCCCCGGTGCGACGTAACTCCACGAGGCGAACGACCATGTCAGGAAACGCAGTCATGAATGCTCGGGCCGTAGCGACGACTGCAGCACGCCCCACAGATGGCTCGCCATCATTGA
>JBATFU010000113.1:0-31184 GCA_049665065.1 Woeseia sp.
GAACAGAGTACACAATCCCGCTCGCACCTTACTGCTGCTGCTTGCCGCCGCCCTGCTTCTGGGCGGCTGCGCCACAGGCGGCTTACCGGGGGCCAGCGGCGAAAACCGCGCCGAACGCCTCGCACGCGCAGGCCGTCATGACGATGCGGCTGCGGAATACATCAACATGGCGGGCAGCGTCGAGGGACCGGAACGCCAGCGGCTCAGCCTGTTGGCGATTGACCAGTGGCTGGAAGCCGGCGACGTGCGCCGGGCGCGCAACGCCATGCGCCGCATGGAGGCGCCGCAGGCGGGCGAGAGACTCTGGCTGTGGAGCAGCAATGCCGCGGCACTCGCATTGTGGGACGGCCGGCCGGATGACGCGTTGCTGCTCATCGAGCCGCTGCTGCGCCAGCCGCTGGCTGACTCGCTGCGACTGAAGGTCGAAGCACTGCAGGCAGATGCCTGGTTCCAGAAAGGCGACCCGATTCGCGCCATCGCGCTGTACCAGCAGCGTGAACGCCAGCTCGGCAACCCTCGCGACATCCTGCAGAACCGCCAGCGCCTGTGGGCCGGACTGCTGGTGAGTCATCCGCGCGTACTGCGCGCAGCAACTGAAATGACCAAAGACCCGGAGGTTCTCGGCTGGCTGACGCTTGGCACACTCGCGACCTCTACCGGGCAGCAGGGTGTCGGCTGGAGCAACGGGGCACAGCGCTGGCTCGAACAATATGCGAGCCATCCGGCAGCCGAGCTGCTCGCCGATATCGACCTGCCACCTGCCGGCGAACTCGGGTATCCGCAGCAGGTGGCATTGCTGCTGCCCCTGAGCGGCAGTAACAAGGTGGCAGGAGAGGCAGTTCAAAACGGCTTTTTCGGTGCCTACTTTGCGGCGTCGGATCAGTTTGAAAATACGCAGCAGGTTCGGGTCTACGACTCCAATGGCGGCATTCGTGCGAGTTATCGGCAGGCGGTCTCAGACGGCGCTCAGTTCGTAGTCGGCCCTTTGTTGCGCGGCAACGTCAGCGAACTGGCCGCCGAACCGCTGCTGCCAGTGCCGGTGCTGGCGCTGAACTACCTGCCTGACAACGTGATGGCGCCGCCTGCGCTTTACCAGTTCGCGCTGTCTCCGGAAGACGAAGCTGTCGCTGCGGCCGAGCGCGCCATTGCCGATGGCCATCAACAGGCACTGGTACTCGTACCCCGCAGCGACTGGGGACGGCGGCTCGCAACCAGTTTTGCCGACGCAATGTTTGCGAGCGGTGGCAACGTACTCGAAGTTCGCGAGTACGAACCCGAGAAACAGGATTTCTCGTTCGAGATCGAAAACCTGATGCTGCTGACCGACAGCGTGCAGCGCTACCAGCGCCTGCGCGCAAACATCGGCGGCCCGCTGCAGTACGACCCCCGCCGTCGCCAGGATGCGGATTTCATATTTCTCGCGGCAACGGCGCAGCAGGGCCGGCTGCTGAAATCACAACTCAAGTTTCACTATGCGGGCGACCTGCCGGTCTATTCGACGTCGCGCATTTTTGCAATGGACGGTCGTTCGAATTCGGACCTGAACGGCGTGCTGTTTGCAGACACGCCCTGGGTCATCGCGCCGCAGCCGTGGCTGTCTGAGCTCGCGACCAATTACGCTGAGTCCTTTCCGGCACAGCGCAATCTCGGGCGCCTGCAGGCGCTCGGCTATGACGCCTATCAACTGATTGCCAGCCTGTACTCCGCGCGACTGGAAGGCATGCCTGAGATCGATGGCGCGACCGGCAGACTCTATCTCGATGAAGATGGCCGCATTCATCGAAAACTCGCCTTCGCGCGTTTCGAAAACGGTGTGCCGGTTGCGGCACCACTGGACGACGTGCGCCGGCTGCCGACGGACGACGAGTATCCGGAGCTGGACACGCCGCGGCAAACTGACGAAGCGAGCGGTCGCTAAGAGCGAGCGGCGTGCCGGGCCCGAACCGCCTCTCGCGCGGCATCGAAGCGGAAGCCGCAGCCTGTCGATATCTTGAGGAACGAGGCCTAAAGTGCATCGATCGCAACGTACGCTGCCGCTTCGGTGAAATCGATCTTGTCATGCAGGCTGCGGATCTGCTGGTCTTTGTAGAGGTACGATTCCGGCGCGCGTCCAATCCCGTCAACGCCATTGATTCGATTGATGCACACAAACAAAGAAAACTCGCCCTGACGGCCTCCTGGTATTTGTCGCGCGCGCCGCGCCTGCGGAATTCGAGCGTGCGCTTCGACGTCATCGCAATCGACGGTCGGTCACGCGGCGAATCCGCGCTACAATGGATCACAGACGCCTTTCGGCCTGGAGCCTGATTAATTATGGATCTGCATACCCGAGTTCGCGATCACTTCGCTGAAAGCATCAAGGTCAAGCAAGCTGCACAGGCAGAGCTTATCGAACCTGTCATGCGCGGCGGCCAGCTGATGAGCCAGGCCCTGCTTGCAGACGGCAAGATCCTGAGCTGCGGCAACGGCGGCTCCGCCGGCGATTCGCAGCATTTTTCGTCGGAGCTTTTGAATCGCTTTGAGATGGAGCGACCGGGATTGCCTGCGATGGCGTTGACCACGGATACATCGACGCTGACGTCTATCGCCAATGATTACGCTTACGAAGAAATTTTCGCGAAGCAGGTGCGCGCGCTCGGGCGTCCCACCGATGTCCTGCTCGCAATCTCCACGTCGGGAAACTCCGAGAATGTGTGTCGCGCAATTGACGCTGCCCATGATCGCGGCATGTCAGTCGTCGCACTCACGGGTCGCGACGGCGGCCGGATGGCGCCAATGCTCGCTGATAACGATGTCGAAATTCGTGTACCGGCAGAACGCACGGCCCGCATCCAGGAGGTCCACCTCGTGGTCATTCACTGCCTTTGTGATTTGATCGATACGACGCTGCTGGGCAGCTAGGTCATCCGCCGCGCAGGACGCGCGGCCCCGCTATTTAACGACCTTCAGGTGCGCGCGACTGCCGCGGCCGGTTTCCTTTTCCTTGTCCCGATCACGCTCCCTGGCCTGCGGATCCGGCGGCTCCGGCTGATTCGCGCCGTGCGAGAAAATCATGCCCTGCCCGGTTTCCTTGGCGTAAATGCCGAGCACCGCGATGACCGGCACCCAGACGTCGAACGGCACGCCGGAAAAGCGTGCGCGGAAACTTACGGCTTCATTGGTCAGTTTGAGATTGTGGGCCGCCGAATGGCTGATATTAAGGATGATCTTGCCATCCTTGACGTGCTCCTGCGGCACGCTGACCCCCTCTATCGACGCATCGACAACGATGTGCGGCGTATTGCCGTTATCGCCCATCCATTCGTGCATGGCACGAATCAGGTAGGGTCTTTTTGAGCGACTCGAGTGGCTCAAACCTGAAACTCCTGGCGCGTCCTGAATCGAAAAGCATGGTCTGCCATAGCGCGTCGCGACGTCAACCGCTGAAAACAGACGGCTGCAAGGATAACATCGGTCGCGCGCTGCCGGCAGTCGCCACGGCAGCGCGCGAACAATATGTTACATGCGCATTTCCTGTTCCAGTTCCGTCAGGCTGTCCTGGAAGGACGGCCGCGCAAAAACGCGAGTCATGTACTGCTCGATAGGCTCAGCTTTGGAGCCGAGGTCGATGCCGTACAGCGGCAGGCGCCACAGGATTGGCGCAATACTGCAGTCCACCAGCGAGAAATCCTCGCTCAGGAAGTAAACGCCGGCAGCGAACAGATCGACGCTTGCGAGGATGCTTTCGCGCAGCAGCTTTTTGGACTTCGCGCTCAGTTTGCGATCGCCGTCCATCTCGAACTCTTCGGCCAGGCGATACCAGTCGGTTTCGATGCGGAACAGTGCAAGCCGGAACTGCGCACGCGTCACCGGGTCCACCGGCATCAGCGGCGGGTGCGGGAAGCGCTCGTCCAGGTACTCGATGATGACGCGCGAGTCGTACAGCACGAGGTCACGGTCAACAAGCGTCGGCACCGTGTGGTAGGGATTGAGATCCATCAGATCTTCCGGCAACTCCGGTCCCTCTACGTTGGCGATTTCGATATTGATGTTCTTTTCCGCCAGCACCAGCCGGGTACGATGACTGTGAATGCAGGTCGGCTTTGAAAACAGCGTCATAACGGAGCGTCGATTGGCAATGACTGCCATAGTGAAGTCCCCTTTGGAACCAGAAAATGTAAGAAAAAATCGAAAGTGGCGCGGTCAGTGAGCGACCGCGCCCGCCGGCTGATTCTGGATCAGGATACGTCCTTCCAGATTTGTTTCTTCAACATCGAGGCGACGATGTAGAAGAAAATCAGAAACATCAGCACCCAGGTACCCAGCACGCGCCGCGTGCTGCGGATGGGTTCACTGATGTACTCAAGGAAATTAACGGTATCGCGCACGAAATCGTCGTACTGCTCAGCGTTCATCGCGCCCGCCATGACCGGCTTGAAATTTTCGAAATGCGTCACGCTGACCATCTCGCCATCGGCGCTTTTTTCCTGCTCAACGGCAAACTCGGCCTCCTGGAAACCCTGCAGTTCCCACAGCACGTGCGGCATCGATGTGCCGGCAAGATACAGGTTGTCTACGCCTGTCGGGCTCTCCGGATCGAGGTAAAAGCCGCGCAGAAAACTATAGATGTAATCCGTACCTTTGGAACGCGCCATCAGCGACAGGTCGGGCGGCGTGCGGCCAAACCAGCGTTTCGCATCGTCCGGCGGCATGTTGACTTCGATGGTTTCGAAGGTCTTCTCGGCATTGAACATCAGGTAGGCAATCACCTGGTCCTCCGAGAGCTCGAGGTCCTTGGCGATCGTGGCATAACGCACGTACTTCGCCGAATGGCAGCCGGAACAGTAGTTCATGAAGTTGCGGGCGCCGCGCTGCAATGACGCGATGTTTTCAACGTCGTTGTCGGCCTTGTCGAGTTCGGGTCCGGCACCAGCCGCGAGTGCCGCGCCGGCCCCGATAAACAACCCGATACTAAGCAGAATCCCTTTCTTAATCAGCATGATATACCACCCTGTCTGGCACCGGCTTGGTTTTGTCTATCGTCGTGTAATACGGCATCAACAGGAAGAAGCCGAAGTAAATAACCGAGAACACGCGGGCCAGCATGACGTACAGCGGCGTGGCCGCCTGCAGGCCCAGCCAGCCAAGCACGATAAAGCTGATCGCAAACAGAGCGAGCGCGCTACGGTAGATCCAGCCGCGATAGCGAATCGACTTCACGCGCGAGCGGTCGAGCCAGGGCAGGAACAGCGGCAGCAGCACCGCCGCGCCCATCAATATCGCGCCCCACAGCTTGTCGGGTACCGCGCGCAAGATTGCGTAATACGGCGTGAAGTACCAGACCGGCGCAATGTGTTCCGGCGTCGCCATCGTGTTTGCCGGTTCGAAATTGGCATGCTCAAGGAACAGGCCGCCCATCTCCGGTGCGAAGAACACGACGAAAGAGAAGATCATCAAAAACACGATGATCGCAACGAGGTCTTTGCTGGTGTGGTACGGATGGAAGGCAACACCGTCCAGCGGCACGCCGTCCGGACCCTTCTTTTCCTTGATCTCGATGCCGTCGGGATTATTGGACCCCACTTCGTGCAGAGCAACGATGTGCACGAATATCAGCCCGACCAATACCAGCGGCAAGGCGATTACGTGCAAGGCGAAGAAACGATTCAGCGTAATGTCGGAAATCGAGTAGTCGCCCTTGATGATCTCGACGATCGCATCACCGACAAACGGTATCGCGCCAAACAGCGAAATGATGACCTGCGCACCCCAGTAGGACATCTGGCCCCACGGCAGCAGGTAGCCGGCAAAGGCTTCCGCCATCAATACCAGGAAAATCAGCATGCCGATGATCCAGATCAACTCGCGCGGCTTTTTGTAAGAGCCGTACAGCATGGCGCGGAACATGTGCAGATAAACGACGATAAAGAAGAACGACGCGCCGGTGGAATGCATGTAGCGAATGAGCCAGCCCCACTCGACATCGCGCATGATGTATTCGACGGACGCGAATGCCTCATTGGCGTCGGGCTTGTAGTTCATTGTCAGGAAGATGCCGGTGACGAGCTGAATAATCAGTACGACAAACGCCAGCACGCCAAACACGTACCAGATGTTGAAATTCTTGGAGGCATAGTATTCGGTGACGTGGTAGCGGAGCGTTTCGGTCAACGGGAAACGATCGTCGATCCACTTCACAAGCCCGCCCTTCGGCGTACCGATTTCAGATTCAATCCGCGCCATTTACGCAGCTCCTGTGTCGGCGCCAATCATGATGACGTCGTCGCGAATAAACCGGTAAGGCGGTACGCGCAGGTTGGTGGGTGCCGGGACGCCTTTGTAGACGCGACCCGCGAGATCAAACTTTGAACCGTGGCAGGGGCAAAAGAATCCGCCGTACCAGTTCTCGGACGGCACCACCTGGAATTCCGGTAGCGGTGCGCAACCGAGGTGCGTGCACGAACCCTCAACCACGAGGTATTCAGGCCTGACTGAGCGGTATTCGTTGACGGCGTAGCTGGGCTGCTGCTCGACGACTTCCGATTTTGGATCCCGCACCAGCGCATCGGTCTCCGGCAAACGTGCGAGCATCGCCTCATCGCGGCGCACCACGTAGACGAGCTTGCCTCGCCAGATAACGCGAATCATGGCACCGGGCTCCAGCGGGTCGAGGTTGACTTCGACCGGCGCGCCCAGCGCCTGCGCCCTGGCGCTCGGCTTCAGCGACGACAAAAAAGGAATCGCAGCCAGCACAACGCCGGCTCCGCCAGTTACCGCAGTGGCTACGGTAAGAAAATGACGTCTGTTGCGATCAACGTCGTCTGTCATCGGGCGCTCCCATTCACAGGCTATATGCCGTAATTTTTTGCTTGTTTCGAAAACTGGTAGATTTGCAGCAGCGCCTTATTCTAAGTCAGGATGACTCGCTTTTCGGAACTGGGTGCGGAACCAGGCGGCATTATACACGGGGCCGCTCAAAATTGGCTAGACGGCAGCACCCGGCAACACAGTGGCGAATGGCCGCAAACTCTCTGTATAGACTGAAAAATTGGTGAATCACTTTGGCGCGCATTCGGCCTGTCCTGTATTTCCTGCTGCAATTCGCATGCATCGGATTGGCCGCTGCCTTTGTCGTAGTCCTGATACGCCCGGAATTGCTATCCACGGCTGAGCCTGTCCGCCTCACGAGCGGTCCTGCCAGCTATGCCGACGCGGTCGATCGCAGTGCCCCCTCCGTGGCGAATGTCTACACGCGGCGACTTGTCCCTGCCGCGCCCGGTGCCAGCGAGTCAGACCCGCTTCGCATTAATACCAGCCTGGGATCCGCCGTAATCATCGACAAGGCGGGATATCTCGTGACCAACTATCACGTGATTGTCGAGGCTGCCGAAATCCGCGTGCAGCTGGCAGACGGCCGCATCGCCGAACCGAGCGTTGTCGGCTTTGACGCCGAAACCGACCTCGCACTGTTAAAAGTTGATCTGGGCGTGCTGCCGGAAATACCGCTCGGGCGCTCCAGCCAGCTGCGCATCGGCGATGTCGTGCTGGCGATCGGCAATCCCTACGGCCTGACCAAAACCGTAACGCAGGGCATCGTCAGTGCGACCGGCCGCGGCCTGCTGGGCCTCATGACCTTTGAAAACTTTATCCAGACCGACGCGGCGATCAACGAAGGCAACTCGGGCGGTGCACTGATCAACAGCCTCGGCGAACTCGTCGGCATCAACACCGCCGTGCTGGCCCAGGATGCGGGCACTGAGGGCATCAGCTTCGCGATTCCGGTGGACCTCGTCCGCGGGGTAGTTGATGCGATCAAAATGGACGGTCGCGTCATCCGGGGCTGGATCGGGCTTGAGCCTGAAGAGCTTGCCGACACCGATGCGGAGGCGCTCGGGCTGGACCCCAACCTTGGCATCGTGCTGCAGACGGTGATTGCGGGCGGACCGGCCGAAGCGGCAGGGCTCGCTCCCGGCGACGTCATCCTGTCAATCAACGGTGAGGCTATCCGCAGCCGTCAGCAGGCGCTGTTGATCGTTGCAGGCCTCGAACCCGGGGAAACCGTCGAGCTGGGTTGCTGGCGCCGGGGGCAGCGTTTTCGTGTCGAGCTGACCGTCGCCGAGCGACCGCCCGGCCCCTGAGACTAGTGCGAGCGGCGAATATTCGCGCCAAGCTGCTGTAACTTTTCCTCGATACGCTCGTAACCGCGGTCGACGTGGTAGATGCGATCGACGAGGGTCTCGCCCGACGCTGTCAATCCGGCCAGCACGAGACCAGCGGAGGCGCGCAGATCCGTAGCCATCACAGGCGCTGCCGTAAGCTGCCCGACTCCCGTAATGATTGCCATATTCTGCTCAATGCGAATGTCGGCACCCATGCGCTGCAGCTCGAGTACGTGCTGGAATCGATTCTCGAAAACCGTTTCAGTGACGGTCCCAACGCCTTCGGCCATTGCGTTCATCGCACAAAACTGCGCCTGCATGTCGGTTGGAAAGGCGGGGTATGGCAGGGTACGAATATTGACTGCCCGCGGTCGGCGGCCGTGCATATCGAGCTCTATCCAGCCGTCACCGAAACTCAGGTCGGCACCCGCGTCGCGCAACTTGCCGAGCACGGCTTCGAGTAATTTCGGGTCGGTATTTTTCAGGCGCACCTTGCCGCCGGTCATCGCGGCGGCGACGAGATAAGTGCCCGTTTCGATACGATCCGGCAACACGGAATATTGGCCACCGCCCAGAGAGTCGACGCCTTCGATAACAATAGTGCTGGAACCGGCGCCCTCGATGCGGGCACCCAGCTCGACCAGAAACGCGGCCAGATCGCTGACTTCGGGCTCGCGCGCCGCATTTTCGAGGACGGTCCTGCCTTCCGCCAGCGTTGCCGCCATCATCAGATTTTCGGTACCCGTTACGGTGACCGTATCGAACACGATCCTGGCGCCGCGCAGTTTTTTCGCACGCGCATGGATAAAACCGTTCTCAACCTCGACTGTCGCGCCCATCGCCCGTAACCCGTCCACGTGCAAATTCACCGGCCGCGCGCCGATAGCGCAACCGCCGGGCAGTGAGACATAGGCTTCGCCGAAACGGGCAACGAGCGGGCCGAGCACGAGGATCGACGCGCGCATCGTCTTGACGAGTTCATAAGGCGCACGGCGCTCTTTGACATCGGATGCATCGACCTCCACGTTGAGTCGATCATCCATCGTCACGATGACGCCCATCTTCTGCAGCAGCGTCAGGGTCGTTGCAACATCCTTGAGATGCGGCACGTTACCGATCGTTACGGGTTCCGTTGCGAGCAGAGTGCCGGCCAGAATTGGCAGCGCGGCATTTTTTGCGCCTGAAATGGCGATCGTGCCGTTTAGGGGCGTGCCACCTTTAATGAGCAGTTTATCCACGGCGCTTGTCAGGTCCTGCCAGAGGTTTCAAGGTCGCGCCATTCGGCTGGCGTGTGTGCGCGGATCGACATGGCATGAATCTCATTGCCCATCAGGCTGCCGAGGCAGCGGTAGACGAGCTGGTGCCTGGCGATCGGCCGCTTGCCCTCGAATTCCGCTGCGACAATGACCGCTTCGAAATGCGTGTTATCGGGACTCATGACGCGTACTTCGGCATCGGGCAGGCCTTTCGAGATCAAGCGCTCGATTTCTTCGGGATTCATAAGGAACGTCCAGGGTTTTGGGGGGCGGCAGGGCTGCGATGCCCGATCTGGCGGGAAGTGTAGCAAATCGTTGCACTAGTCCAACGGTCGCAGGCGATTGTGTATGATTGATGTCCCGTAACGACGGAACCGTGCAAGGGCTCCGTGCGCCAATCCCCCAGGGTTACAATCGCCGCGATGCTTGCCAATATTATTGAAGTCGTTGTTGGACTCGCGCTGCTGATCTGGGGCGCGGACCGTTTTGTTTTTGGCGGCGCCGCAACGGCGCGCAACCTCGGTATCGCACCACTCCTGATTGGCCTGACGGTTGTCGCGTTCGCCACGTCGGCGCCCGAAGTGCTGGTCTCTGTGGTCGCGTCGCTGCGCGGTGAACCGGAACTCGCAATCGGCAACGCGATTGGCTCGAATACCGCCAACATTGGGCTCGTTCTCGGCACGATTGCCTTGCTGCGACCGATAGAACTGACCTCAGCGACTTTGCGTCGCGAAATGCCGGCGTTGCTCGCTGTTTCGCTGCTGACCGTATCGTTGTTCCTTGATTCCTTCCTCAGCCGGATCGACGGCATCGTCTTGCTGACCAGCCTTATCATCGTCATGGTCTGGCTGACGCGGGTTGGCATTCGATCATCAGCAACGGACCCGATGCGCAGCGACTACGAAGCGGAGATTCCGGAAAACGTCAAGATGCGCACAGCGATCATCTGGCTGATCATCGGCCTCGGCACCTTGCTGTTTGGTGCAGACATGCTGGTCGATGGCTCAATCAGCATCGCGCGGACCTTCGGGGTCTCCGAGGTCGTTATCGGCATCACCCTCGTTGCAATCGGCACCAGCCTGCCCGAACTTGCCGTTTCACTCGTCAGTGCGCTCAAGGGTGAGTACGGCATCGCGATCGGCAATATCGTCGGCTCCAATATTTTTAATCTGCTTGCTGTCATTGGTACCGCTGCCGTTATCCATCCGGCAATCTTGCCGCGCTCCGTATTATCACTGCACATTTTTGTCATGGTCGCGTTCACGCTCGTCCTGTTTGCAATGACCTACGAAGACGACGGCACGGGGCGGGTAACCCGATTCGAAGGCTTTTGCCTGCTAAGCGCCTATGTCGGTTACATTGGCTACGTCGCTGTGCAAAACATTTAGCCTGGCGGCAACGGGAATTTCATGGATTCAAAACTGACAGCGGCGCAGCAACTGGCACTCGCAGAACGGGTTCTCGAGATTGAATCGCGCGCCGTCAGCAGGCTCGCCGGACGCCTGAATGAATCCTTCGCAGACGCCTGCAGGTTGTGCCTCGATACGGCCGGCCGCGTTGTTGTGACCGGCATGGGCAAGTCAGGACATATCGCGCGCAAGATTTCCGCAACTCTCGCGAGTACCGGCACGCCCTCTTTTTACATGCACCCTGCCGAGGCCAGTCACGGCGATCTCGGCATGATTACGGTTCACGACCTGTTGCTCGCGGTTTCGAACTCTGGCGAAACGCAGGAAATCGTAACCATATTGCCGCTCGTCAAGCGCATGGGCGCGAAATTGATATCGATGACCGGCAAGCCGGGCTCGACGCTCGCACGCAATGCCGATGTGCATCTCGACATCAGCGTGGAAGAAGAAGCCTGCCCGCTGAACCTCGCCCCGACTGCCAGCACAACCGCCACGCTTGCAATGGGCGATGCGCTCGCCGTTGCCCTGCTCGAAAGTCGCGGCTTCACTGCCGAGGACTTTGCCCGCTCGCACCCCAGCGGCACGCTCGGCAAGCGACTGCTGCTGCGCGTTGCCGATATCATGCACACCGGCGCGGCCGTGCCGGCTGTTGCTCCCGATGTCAGTCTGAGCGCGGGTCTGGTTGAAATGACCCAGAAAGGGCTCGGCATGACCGCGGTTGTCGACAGTCAGCAGCGTGTACTTGGCATCTTCACCGATGGCGATTTGCGCCGCGCGCTCGATACCGGGGTCGATGTACATCGCACCAAAATGTCCTCCGTCATGCACGAGAACTGCCGCATGACGGCAGCAGATGTGCTGGCGGCAGAAGCGGTACACATGATGGAACAACACAAGATCAACGGGCTGCTGGTTGCCGATGCCGACGGCCGGCTGGTTGGCGCACTCAATATTCACGACCTGTTTCGCGCGGGTGTCGTATGAAGCTTGGCGAGCGCCTGCGAAAGATTCAGCTCGCCGCTTTCGATGTTGACGGCGTGTTCACCGATGGTCGTTTTTACCTGTCCGATGATCTCGTCGAAACCAAGGCATTTTGCACGCTGGATGGCTACGGAATTCGTCGCCTGCTCGATGCCAACATCGCAGTTGCAGTGATCAGCGGCCGCAAGTCCAAAGCGGTCGCGCATCGCATGCGCGAGCTTGGGGTAAGGCATGTGCATCTTGGCTGCAAGGACAAGGTTGCGGTGTTCGACACGTTAATAAAAGAATTGCATATCGATGCCACGGCCTGTCTCTACACCGGCGATGACATGCCGGACCTGCCGTTGCTGCGGCGTGTCGGCGTTGCCGTTGCCGTGGCAAATGCGCATCCGGACATCAAAGCTGTCTGCCACATGACGACAGAATGGCGCGGTGGCTTTGGCGCAGTGCGCGAAGTGTGCGACAAGTTGCTGGCAGCGCGCGGTGCAAACAGCTGATTCACTCCACGCACCCATTCATTGTGAAAACTTCCCGCAAGCATTCTGGATATTCTGGGCGTGGCCATTTCGCAATGCTGGCTAGCACCCGGTGACCACTCGCAACCTGGTCGGCGCCGCCCTGCTACTGGCCGGGGCACTTGGTAGCTGGTACCTGGCAAGCTCGCTGGCGCCGAGTACTGAAATCACGGAAACCAGCGGCGTGCGACAGCAGGGGTTTTACCTGCGCGATGCGCGCATACTCGGCACTGGCGAAACCGGCGCCCTGCTATATGAAATAGAGGCAGATTACGCCGAGCAGCAGAGTAATGAACAAATTGCTTTTGAGCGCGTCAGTATCAAGTACACGTCTGGCAGCGAAGTCCCGTGGACCCTGACCGCCGACAAAGCCCTGATCACTGGCAATCTGCAGAAGCTGACGCTGAGCGGGAATGTGCGCGCGGTGAGCGACGAAGGTTTCGGTGGCAATGCCACGGAAATCAGCACCGACTGGCTGGAGCTCGAACCTGAGAACTACCTGGCGCACACGGACCGCCGCGTGAATATCCGAATCGGAGAACGCAGCATATCAGCGACCGGCATGGAAGCTTCGCTGCGTGAGAACACCCTGCAACTGAAGTCGAACGTTAGCGGTAAGTTTGTGCCGTGATCGCGTAGAATGACGACCTGAAGCCGACCAGTGGCGCACGCTCAACGAATGGCATTAATGTCCAGATCAAGCGAAAAATTGCAGATCATGATCGCCCTTGCCGGGTGGCTGCTGCTGTCTGTCCCCGCTGCAGCGCAAATCGCCGAGCTGCGCCTGCCGATTTCGCTGGATGCCGACGCGACGGATTACGATGGCAAGAACTCCATGCTCATGTTCCGCGGGCTGCGCCTGTCACAGGGCACGATCGGGGTCGAAGCCGATCAGGGCATGGCGAGCAAGCTCGATTTTGAAGACAGCGTCTGGCAATTCTCCGGTAACGTGCGTATCGATACCGGCACCGTAAAGATTCGCTGCAGCCGCGCTGACCTGAGATTCGGCAAGCACCAGCTGCAGATTGCGACGATCAGCGGCGCTCCGGCCAAATTCGAATTGCGCCGCGCCGGCAGCGACGAGATCACGTACGCGGAGGCCGGCAGACTGGAATACAACTTCGCAAACGGCATCGTCGAATTCTCGGAGCAGGCAACGATCACAGAAGGTGGCAACCAGATCTCGAGCAACTACCTTGTCTACAACATTGCTGAACAGCGCATCAACGCCGAGGCCAGCGGCGGCAACGGTGAAAAGGTAAAGATTATCTATACGCCGGCAGTTGACGAGAACGATGACAGTCTCAATCAAATCACGCCGGAGCCTATCGGCAGCAATGCAAACGACGGCGCAATTGACCGGACGGCAACTGACAGCGAGAGCAATGGCGGCAGTGGCCTATGAGCATCCTGAGTGTGCAGGAAATTGCCAAGCGCTATAAGTTTCGCGAAGTCGTCAAAAACATTTCACTCGAGATTTCCAGTGGCGAGGTAGTGGGTCTGCTGGGTCCGAATGGTGCCGGCAAAACCACAGCGTTTTACATGATCGTCGGGCTCATCAGCGCAGATCGTGGCCGCATCCTGCTGGACGGCAAAGACCTGACGCCGCTGCCGATGCACAAGCGCGCATCACTTGGACTTGGCTATCTGCCGCAGGAAGCGTCGATCTTTCGCAAGCTCTCGGTTGAAAACAATATTCTCGCGATTCTCGAAAACCGCAAAGACCTGGATCGTGCCGGTCGCGAGCAGGAGCTCGACCAGCTGCTCGACGAACTGCATGTTGGACACGTCCGCAACAGCATCGGTATCAGCCTGTCAGGCGGCGAACGACGGCGTGTAGAAATCGCCAGGGCGCTGGCGGCCAATCCGCGTTTCGTTTTGCTTGACGAACCCTTTGCCGGCGTCGACCCGATTTCCGTGCTCGACATCCAGCGCATTATCAATCACTTATGCGGACGCGGCATCGGCGTGCTGATAACCGACCACAACGTGCGCGAAACCCTCGGAATCTGCCAGCGAGCCTATATACTCAATGACGGCAGCCTGATCGCGGCCGGATCGCCGGACGAAATCCTGGCGAATCAGCACGTTCGAGAAGTGTATCTCGGACAGGAATTCAAACTCTGAGCACAATACGTTCGATGATTAGCCGCAAGCTACCCGCCTTTCCATGTTGAAGCCTTCGCTGCAACTCAAGCTTGGTCAGTCACTGACCATGACGCCGCAGTTACAGCAGGCGATTCGCTTGCTGCAACTGCCGGTCCTGGATCTCAGCGCCCAGATCCAGGAGGCGCTCGAAGAAAACATCATGCTGGAGATGGAGGACCTGCCGGAAGCCCCCAGCACAACGGCCGATTCCACCGCCGAGGTCCAGACGATCAAGGCCGAGGAGGACTGGCAGTCCACGTCCTTTGAGCAGATTCAGGACGGCGGCTGGAACGGTGATGGCCGAAGCCAAATGGAGTACGAAGACCAGAGCGGCCAGTCGTTACGCGATCATCTGCTGTGGCAACTCGAACTGGAAAACTTCAGCCCGCGCGAAGCGCTGATCGGTGAGGCGCTTATCGATGCCATTAATGACGACGGCTACCTGACCTCAGGATTCGACGATATCCGTGCCTCGGTCCAGAGCGGCAAAGCGGTTGTTGACGACGAGATCGAACTGACGCTGCATAAGGTGCAGCGTCTGGACCCTGTCGGCGTGGGCGCGCGCAGCCTGTCGGAATGCATCCTGCTGCAACTCGGGCAACTGGAAGCGAGCACCCCCGGCCTGCAACTTGCACAGCGCGTTGCCGAAAACCATCTCGACCAGGTTGCCGCACAGCAATACAGCGAATTGCGCCGCAGCGAGCGAGTCTCCGAGGAAGAACTGGATGATGCGCTGGCGCTGATCAAAGGCTGCAACCCCAAACCGGGACTCGCTGTCAGTCCCGCGGCTCCTGAGTACGTCATACCCGATGTATTCGTGCGCAAAATTGATGGCGTGTGGCAGGTCGAGATCAGCTCCTCCGGCATCCCGCGCCTGTCGGTGAATCAGAAATACGCCGAGCTGTTGCGCGGCAACGGTGAACATTCGATCCTGCGCTCACAGTTGCAGGAAGCCCGCTGGCTCGTGCGCAGTCTCGAAATACGTAACGAGACACTAATGAAAGTCGCGAGCAATATCGTCGAGCGGCAGCAGGAGTTCCTGGAACAGGGCGACGAAGCGATGAAGCCGATGGTGCTGCGCGACATCGCCGAAGCGATCGAAATGCACGAGTCAACGATATCGCGTGTAACCACCAACAAGTACATGCATACGCCGCGCGGCGTGTTCGAATTCAAATACTTTTTTTCAAGCAACCTGTCGACCACGGACGGTGACGACCAGTCTTCAACCGCCGTCCGCGCGAAAATCCGCAAGCTCATAGGTGCTGAGGATCCGGCCAGACCCCTGAGCGACAGCAAAATCACCAAGATGCTGGAAGCTGAAGGTATAAATGTTGCCAGGCGCACGGTTGCGAAGTACCGTGAGGCCATGAAGATTGCTTCGTCCAGCGAACGTCGCGTTCGCAAGCCAAAATAAATCCTTATGTTTGGCGTAAGACATAATCCATCCGGGAAAACTGCTAAAGCGCTGGGTGCCCTGCGCCCGGTTAAAGCTTCGATTTGTCCATTGATCAAGGCCTACATTCGTAGCCTTGCAGACCAAGGGAGAAAACCATGCAACTAAGCGTTACTGGTCACCATGTCGACGTAACAACCGCAATGAGAAACTATGTTGCAAGCAAACTTGAAAAGATTGAACGCCATTTCGACCTTGTGACTGATGTCCACTGCATCCTGACTGTGGAAAAACAACGTCACAAAGCAGAAGCCACAATTAATGTCAGCGGCGGCACCATTTATGCCGATGCGACTGAAGACGACATGTACGCCGCCATCGACGGCCTTGTAGACAAACTCGATCGCCAGGTGCGCAAACACAAAGAAAAAATGGTCGATCATCACGCCCGGGAAGCCAACAAGCGCTCTTTCGGTTAGGCCTGCTACCTGTTGCAGCCGCACTGCGGCGGCTGCAACAGACTGCCAGGCGGCGGACCGCCAGCGCCAGTCACTGTCATGAAGCTAGAAGACCTCGTTAAGCCGGATAACGTGCTTTGCAATGCGCAGGCGCGCAGCAAAAAGCATTGTCTTGAAATCCTGAGCGAACTGCTGTCGCGTTCTGACAGCGAAATATCCCACGAAGAAATTTTCGAACGGCTGGTCGAGCGCGAGCGTCTCGGCTGCACCGGCCTCGACTCCGGAATTGCGTTTCCGCATTGTCGCGTCGAAGGCGCGAAGCGCAGTTCGGGTGCGCTGATGAAGCTGTCGAGCCCGGTCGATTTCGACACGAGCGACAGCGAGCATGTCGATCTCGTGTTCGGCCTGATGGTGCCGCAGGAACTCGGTGAATCGCACTACGCCGATATTCGCCTGATCGCGAGCGCCCTGAATGACCAGGGACTTCGCACCCGCCTGCGTGAGGCAAAGAGCAGCAGCGAGCTTTACCAGGCACTGCTGACAGCAAAGCCGCCGCCGGCCGAAGCAGAAGCAGAAGCAGAAGCAGAAGCAGAAATAGACACGACATCCGACGCGTCTTCCTGACGAAAGATCAAGAACTGCCATGTCTGAACAAACGCGCCTGATTCTCGTTAGCGGCCTGTCCGGGTCGGGCAAAAGTGTGGCGCTGCATGCCCTCGAAGACATGGGCTATTACTGTATTGACAACCTGCCTGCCGCGCTGTTGAAGGCGCTGGTCGATGAAGTCGCACGCTTCGAGGAACGTCCCATCGCGCGGGTCGCTGTTGGCATCGACGCCCGCAACCGGGCCCGCGACCTTGAGGCACTTCCGGAGGTTATCCGCGAACTGCGCGCCAGCGGCATCCAGACAGACGTGCTGTTCCTGCAGGCCAGCGACGACATACTTTTGAAGCGCTACAGCGAAACGCGGCGGCGCCACCCGCTGGCTGAAAAAGGCAGCGCGCTGCGCGGCGCGATCAGCCGCGAACGGGAGCTGCTCGGTCCGGTAATCAATCTGTCCGACCTCGTCATCGACACATCGCGCAGCAGCGTTTACGAATTAGCGGACACCATCCGCGGCAGGGTCGACCGTCGCGCGCGTCGCGACCTGTCGGTGCTGATCGAGTCTTTCGGCTTCAAGCACGGCATTCCGGCAGACGCGGACTTCGTATTTGACCTGCGCAGCCTGCCGAATCCGTACTGGCAGCCGAATCTGCGAGCCCTTACCGGCCAGCAAGAGGCAGTCGTAGAATTTCTCGATGCGCAGCCTGCGTTCGTCCGGATGTACGAAGACATTCTCCAGTTCCTGCTGCGCTGGATCCCCGAATACACCGATAGCGACCGCAGTTACCTGACCGTCGCCGTCGGTTGTACAGGCGGCCAGCACCGCTCGGTTTATATGGCGGAGAAGCTCGCCGCCGCGCTGTCTGCAAAGCACCCGTCCGTCCTTACCCGCCATAACGAACTCGGTACGCGCGGCGCGTCTGCCGACTAGACCGAACACGCCCATCCGTCCGCCGCCCGTTTGACGAAGCGTGCCCTGCTTCGCGAACACCGCTACACTGCCCGGGCGCCGCGACCCTCAATGATCGGCGTCGTGCCGCAAACCGTCACTCACGATTCGCAAAAAAAAAAGCGGGAATATGGACAGCAACGAGAACAAGCAGTCGAACCTGTCCCTGCTCCGTGAGCGGCTGGATTCTGGTCGCATGCGTGCGGCCAAACGCCTTATCAATAATCTGCACCCGGCCGAGCTGGCGCGCCTCCTCGAATCCCTGCCACTGCGCGAACGCGGCGTTTTGTGGGAAATGATCAGCCCCGACATGGAGGGCGACGTTCTCGTCGAGCTGGCCGATGAGGTGCGCAAAGGCCTTATCGAAGGAATGGCGACCGACGAGCTGATCGCCGCCGCCGACGGCATGGAAGTCGACGACCTGGCCGACCTGCTCGCCGACCTGCCTGAAGCGCTGACGCGCGAAGTGCTGCACTCGCTTGACCAGCAGGACCGCGACCGGCTGCGCCAGGTCCTGTCATACGACGAGGACAGCGCCGGCGGTCTGATGAACGTCGATATCGTGACGGTGCGTCCCGACGTGACACTCGATGTCGTGCAGCGTTACCTGCGCGCGCGCGGTGAAATTCCGGACGGCACTGACAGCATTTTCGTGGTCGATCGCAACAACCACTTTGTTGGATCAGTTTTCCTGTCGCGCCTGCTGACTTCTGACCCGGACCAACTGGTTTCGGAGGTCATGGCGACGGACATCGTACCGATCAAGGCAAACGCAAGTTCCAAAGATGTCGTCTGGGAATTCGAACACCGTGACCTTTTGTCAGCGCCGGTAACCGATGAAAATAATCACGTTGTCGGCCGCATCACGGTCGACGACGTAGTCGACGTTATTCGCGAAGAAGCCGAGCATTCGATGATGGGCGCGGCCGGCCTCGACGAAGAAGACGACATGTTTGCGCCGGTCGTCAGGAGCGCGCGGCGCCGGGCCTTGTGGCTCGGCATCAACCTCGCGACAGCGTTCCTCGCCGCATCAGTGGTCGACCTTTTTCAGACCACCATTGACAAGTTCGTCCTGCTCGCGGTGTTGATGCCGGTTGTGCCCAGCATGGGCGGCGTGGCCGGCAGCCAGTCGCTGACGATCATGACGCGCGCGCTTGCCCTTGGACAGATCGACAAAACCAACGCCGAGCGAATTTTTCGCAAGGAAGTACTGGTCGGCATATTGAACGGCATTGCCTGGGCAATCGTGGTTTCGGTTACGACCTACCTGTGGTTCAACGACTGGCGTATCGGCGCCGTGATCGCCGGCGCGATGATTATCAATCTGATCGTTGCGGCAGGCGCCGGTTTTATTATCCCGATTGCAATGAAACGCATGAACATCGATCCGGCGCTGGCAGGCGGCGTGGTCCTGACAACGGTTACGGATGTCGTCGGTTATTCAGCGTTTCTCGGACTGGGTGCACTCATCCTGATTTGAACTCGCTCATGTCGAGCTTGCGGTATTGGCCGGTCAGGTCATCCGATACCCGTTCGGGCGCGGACAGGCGCGCTACGTCGGCGCCCGTCACGAACGCGCGCAGCTCGTCCCGCACTTCCATCGCGTCGCGATAGCCGAGGTCGATGAGGCGGCTCGTGTACTCTTTTTCAAACATCAGGAAGCTCAGCAAGCGGCTGCCGTTCGCGCCCCGACCGCCGATGCCGCGCAACAGGGCGCGCACTGGCCGCGGCATGGCAAGCCGCTGTTCGTAGGCGATTTCCCGCAGATCCTCGCTCGGCAGAACGACCATCGTATCGATTGGCCGCACGTCTTTGAGCGCATCGCGACGCTCGTTCTGCGGTGCGCAATCGAGTAGTTGATTAATGCGCGTCAGGCGTTCGAGATCGGAATACAGTCCGTCCATGAACAACGTATCGAGCATGTAGCCGGCGATCAGCGCAAGACTCGGGAAGGGCTGCGGTGCCTGCTGATCCACCTCCCTGATACCGCTTTCATCGCGCACGCCGATAACGAGTATGCGATCGGCGCCGAGGTGCACAGCAGGACTCAGCGGCGTGGCCTGGCGCATGGCGCCGTCGCCGAAATACTCACCGTGAATCTGAACCGGCGGAAATATCAGCGGGACCGCCACGCTTGCCATCAGGTGATCCAGGTTCAGCGTCGTCTTGACCCCGGCGCGGCGCGTGCGCGCCCACTCCGCGTGGGCCGGCGAAGCCTGAAAGAACGAAGTCGAGCGCGCCGAACCGTAACCGGCAGCGGTGATGGCGATGGCATCCAGCAAGCCGGCGTCAATCGATTTCTGGATGCGCGGAAAACGAATATTTTCGCTTAGCAGATGCCGCAACGGCTCGTTGTGCAGCAGTGACTTCGGTGTCCCGACGAGGGTGCCGCCCAGTACGATCGCGGAGAGCCAGTGCAGGCTGCTCTTCAACATGGTCATGCCGCTGGTGCGAAAAACCTGGTCGCTTTCAAAGTTGCGCCAGACGGCTTCCAGATGTTCCACGGCGACCTTGAAACGCCGCGCGCGGCTTGCCAGCACGACAGAATTGATGGCGCCCGCTGACGTGCCGCTCAGGATAGGAAACGGGTTGGAGGCACCGTTCGGCAGGAGCTCGGCGATGGCCTTAAGCACCCCGACCTGGAACGCACCGCGCGCACCACCCCCCGGCAGTACCAGAGCCATCTTGTGATTAGGCGGCGGCGTATTCATCGTTGCAGCCTATTATAGTGGCGCAGCAACGGCTGCCAATGAATTCGGTCACATCGCCTGGCATTGACCCACCGGCTGTGCCGCATTTTGATCCACGATAGCGACGCCTTTACCGCTTTATTGCTGTGCTGGCAGCCGATCCGGCGAGCCGCGCGATCATCCATGCGCTGCTTACGCATCCTGCCTCGCGCAGCATCGACCAGAACACCCAAACCGGCACATCGTTTGGATGGAGAGCCAGTTGATGGGCAGCTAATGCAGCGCGCGGATCGCCTCGTCGAGCCCGGCAACGGTCAGCGGGAACATGCGGTCATCCAGCAGTTCACGCGTGAGCTTGATCGATGGAGTGTAGTCCCACCGCGATCGCGGCTCGGGGTTGAGCCAGACTGCCTTCGGAAAGGTCTTTAGCAAGCGCTGTATCCAGACCGCGCCTGCTTCCTCGTTCCAGTGCTCGACACTGCCGCCCGGATAAACAATCTCGTAGGGACTCATCGTCGCATCACCGACGAAAATCAGTTTGTAATCCGCACCGTATTTGTGGGCGACCTCACTGACCGGAATCGTTTCGCTGTGGCGGCGACGATTGTCCTTCCACAAACTTTCGTAAACGAAGTTGTGGAAGTAATAATACTCGAGGTGCTTGAACTCGCTGCGCGCGGCGGAAAACATCTCCTCGCAAACGCGCACGTGATCGTCCATCGAACCGCCAACGTCCAGGCACAGCAAAACCTTCACCGCATTGTGACGTTCCGGCACCATGCGAATATCGAGAAAGCCGGCGTTACGCGCCGTCTTGTCAATCGTGTCATCGAGATCGAGCTGGTCCGCCGCACCTTCGCGGGCAAACTTGCGCAACTTTCTTAAGGCCATCTTGATGTTGCGGGTACCAAGTTCAAGGGTGTCATCGAGATTGCGATATTCGCGTTTGTCCCAGACCTTGACCGCGCTGCGGTGCCGTGAGCCCTGCTGGCCGATGCGCACGCCTTCCGGGTTAAAGCCGTAGGCACCAAACGGTGACGTCCCTGCAGTGCCAATCCACTTGTTGCCACCTTCGTGGCGTTCTTTTTGCTCGTCCAGCCGCTCGCGCAGCGCTTCCATGAGCTTGTCGAAACCGCCCATTGCCTCGATTTGCGCGCGCTCCTCGTCGCTCAGCATCAGCTCGGCCTGTTTCTGCAACCAGTCATCCGGCAACGCCTGGCGCAGGTCGCGAAGGGAGTCGTCCGCCCCCTGAAAGTAGGCGGCGAATATGCGATCGAAACGATCGAACTTGGTTTCATCTTTGACGAGCGTCGCGCGTGCCAGGTAATAGAAGTCGTCAATGCTTTGCTCCGCGAGACCTGCATCGAGCGCGCCCAGCAGCGCCAGCAGCTCGGTAATCGACGGCTTCAGGCCGCCTTCACGCAGCAGGAAAAAAAACGGGATCAGCATCGCGCGGCCGGTTTACACAGACACTTACTGTGTGCGCGAACGTCGATTGAGGAACACGAGCTGCTCAAACAGATGCACATCCTGTTCGTTTTTCAACAGCGCCCCGTACAACGGCGGAATCGCCTTGCGCGGATCATCGGAACGCAGCGCTTCCGGCGGAATATCCTCGGCTAGCAGCAGTTTTATCCAGTCCAGCAGCTCCGACGTCGACGGCTTTTTCTTTAAGCCCGGCACATCACGCAGCTTGTAGAAGGCTTCGAGCGCTTCCTTCAGCAGGGCTTTTTTCAGGCCCGGGTAATGCACGTCGACGATCTGCTCCATCGTCTCCTTGTCCGGAAACTTGATGTAGTGAAAGAAACAGCGGCGCAGGAATGCGTCCGGCAGTTCCTTTTCGTTGTTACTGGTGATCACGATGATCGGCCGGTGCCGGGCCTTTACGAGCTGCTGCGTCTCGTAGACGTAGAACTCCATGCGATCGAGTTCCTGCAACAGGTCGTTCGGGAATTCGATATCGGCTTTATCCACCTCATCGATCAGCAGGACCGGTTGTTGATCCGACTCGAAAGCCTCCCAGATCTTGCCACGCAGAATGTAATTTGAAATGTCGTGCACGCGATCGTCGCCGAGCTGCGAATCGCGCAGGCGCGCGACTGCGTCGTATTCGTACAGGCCTTGCTGCGCCTTGGTCGTTGACTTGATGTGCCACTCGAAAAGCGGTCGTTTTAGCGCGCTGGCGACTTCGATCGCGAGCTGGGTCTTGCCGGTGCCCGGTTCGCCCTTGATCAGGATCGGCCGTTGCAGGGTGACAGCGGCATTGATCGCCATCTTCAGGTCGTCGGTTGCAATGTAGGAGTCTGTGCCTGTGAATTTCGTCTTTGTCATGCCTGTTCCGGGTCGTATTGCGTTGCAACAAACAGTAGCACGAGGCGCACGCACTCGTACACGACTCACGACATCAGGGCAGCGGCGTCAGCGTCAGCGTGTGGACGGCAGCGCCCGGCAGAAACGGTGTCGGACGACCGTGAACCCAGTCCGCGTGGCCTGCCCGGTAGAAAGGCGACAGCGGATGACCGCTCTGCCCGGCCGGCAGATGCAGGTAGCCGTTTTTTTCATCGCCTGGCGAAACCGCAAAACGTTCCGATGCGCCAAAGGCCGGCGCCTGCACGCGCGGCATGTCATTGTCGCCCGGCAGCGGCTCGCGCGGCATATCGAGCCAGCGCGCAAACCAGGGCAAACCAGGGCTAAGCGGGTGGCGGATCGCAGCTGTATTGAATTCGCCCCAGCTGCGCGCGTCGAGCCCGCCCGGTTGCTCGAGGTAGTAAGCGAGATTGCTGTCGACAGCCCGCAGCAAGACGGCCTGCCAGCTGTCGAAATCGGCGGTCAGCAAATGCGCCGGTTGCTCGGTAACAAGCGCCCATAAAGGCGCTTCGAACTGCTGACTCATGCGCAGCGGCACCGGGAACGGATAGGCTGCGCGCACCGGGGCTATGACCATGTTGAATACAGTTGCTTCAACCTGGTTGCGAAAGCCGCGCACCAGGCGGTAGCCAACCGAATCGACAGACGCGCGTGGCACCCAGTCGCGCACCCGCTCGCGGTAGCGTGCGCGTCCCGGGTTGCCCGCAATTGCAGCGTCGTCCAGCGTCGCGAGCAGCAGGTCGCGCCAGCGCGACAGGAACAGCGCGCGATCGTCCAGCTGAATGGCAAGCATGTCTGCCGGTGTGAACGTATCGCGCGCGAGCAAGCCGTCGCGAATCTGGCCGGCACGCGCGCCGAGGTCGTAGCCGCTGTCACCGACGATCGCCAGCATCTCGCCATCAACGACGCGTGCGTTCGCCGTCCAGATCCTCCCGTTCTCAGGATTAACGACTCGAGGGTAGTTTTCCGGCGCAAGCCAGCCGACAAATCCGCGGTAAAGCGCGCCGTCCACCGGCAGGTCGGCATCGTAGCCGTCGCGCAGCGGAATCTGGCCCGCGATCGTCCAGGAAATATTGCCGTCGGCGTCGCCGCTAACGAAATTCTGCGGCGGCTGACCGACAGTATTGGCAACCCTGATCGTTTCCTCGAGCGTGCCTGCGGTTTCGAGATCGACCTGGTTCAGGTTCAACCCGCGCATTTCATGCGCGATCCAGCTGATGGCGAATTCGCCTTCGGGATGCTCCACATCGTCGCGGACCGGCCCCCACACTGTCTCGCGCACCACGATCTCCTCGTCCGGGCCGCCGCGGACTTTGATGCGCTCGCGAAATTCCTCGAACATCGCTTCGCCGTCCGGCGTCAGGTAGCTGCCTTTGCCGCTGCCGGGCCGCACGATGATGGCGTCCGACCAATCGCCGTAGCTGTTGGTAAATGCCCAGGCGACGGAGCCATTGCTGCCCGCCACGAGGATCGGGACACCCGGCAACGTCACACCGGCGAGATCAACAGGATCAGGCTCACTGTATTTCAGGCGGGCGCGGTAAAACACGCTCGGGGTACGCAGGCCGAGATGCATGTCGTCCGCGACGATCGCGCGACCGCTCGCCGTCAGGTCGCCGCTGACGGCCCAGTTGTTGCTGCCCGGCAGCGCTGCAACCGCGGGGGCAAAGAAAGCCGCCGTCGGCAAACGGTACTCGCGCAAATCAAGAAGCTCCGGACCGGGTACTGCGGCCTCGACGCGCGCCTCGCCCATGATCGGCGCGTCCCAGCGCGTGCCCTCGGGGTACAGGAAGGCAAACACTTCTGGCGCCAATACACGGGCTGCAAAACCGCGCTGCACGTCGCGATCGGCGCGCTCATCATTCAGATCGAGAAACATCGAATAGCCAACCAGCAGGCTGTCTGCCGGCTGCCAGCGCCGCGGTTCACTGCTTAGGACGTAGTATTCGAACGGCTTGGCAGCCATCGCGTCGAGCGCCGCGTTGACTCCGGCGGTATAGGCATCCAGCAGCGCTTTTTCCTGCGAATCTTGCGTCAGGAGCACCTGTTCCGCGCGCGCCCGGAAGCGATGCAGCCGGACCCGACGATCACGCTCGAGCGCAATGGCGCCAACAAGCTCCGCCAGCTCGCCGGCAGAATTGCGGCGCGCCAAATCCATCTGAAAGAAGCGGTCCTGCGCATGCACGTAACCCGTGGCGAACGCCAGGTCATTGCGGTTCGTTGCGGTGAGCGTCGGCGCGCCATTCGCATCGCGCTCGATAATCACCGCTGCGGAGATTGCGGCGACGCCGGCCGCGCCGTCCAGCTGCGGCAAGCTCGCGCGCAGCGCAGCCCACGCTAACAGCACGGCAATGACGAGGAGGATGACTGCAGTGACGAGCAGCCGTCGGGTCCAGCGCGCAACCAACCTGAACACTATGGCAAGCCTTCAGAGTTGCGAGGTCACGCGAATAATCTTCATCGAGTTCGTGTTGCCGGACACGCCGCTCAGGTCTCCCTTCGTGAACAACACGAGGTCGTTTTCTTCGACCAGCTTCTTCGACAGCAAGGTCGAGAAAATATCGCGGTACAGCGCAAGAATCTCGGTATGGGCGATCTTGAACTCAACGGGATAAACGCCGCGGTACATCGTCACGCGGCGCCGCGTCTCGATATGCGGCGTGAATGCGTAAATCGGAATGTCCGAGCGAATGCGCGACATCCACAGCGTGGTCGAACCGGATTCCGTCAAGGCAATAATCGCTTTTACGTCGAGGTGATTCGCCGTGTACATGACCGCCATCGCGATGGCTTCGTCGACTGCCTGGAATTCATCGTCGAGCCTGTGCGAACTGCGACCGCGCGCCAGCACGTGTTTTTCAGCGCTGCGACAGACGTCAGCCATGACCTTGATTGCCTCGACAGGGTAATCGCCGACGGCCGTTTCCGCCGACAGCATGACGGCGTCAGTGCCGTCCATCACGGCGTTCGCAACGTCCGATACTTCGGCACGTGTCGGGATCGGGCTGTTGATCATCGACTCCATCATCTGCGTCGCAGTGATCACCACTTTATTCAGATGGCGCGTACGTCGAATAATCCGTTTTTGCAGGCCCGGCAATTCGGCATAACCCATTTCTACACCGAGGTCACCGCGCGCCACCATGATGATGTCGGATGCCTTGATAATCTCTTCAATCTGCTCGATGGCTTCGGCACGCTCAATCTTCGCGACGATCAGGCCCTGCCCGCCCGCTTCGCGAAACAGCTTGCGCGCTTCGTTGACGTCGGCGGCATTGCGCACGAAAGACACGGCGAGGAAATCCATACCCACCTCGGCGGCGGTGCGGATGTTCTCGCGGTCGGTTTCTGTCAATGCGGCGGCTGACAAACCGCCGCCCTGCCGATTAATACCTTTGTGATCCGACAGCTCGCCACCGAACATGACGGTGGTATGGATGCGGGTGCCCTTGACCTCGCGCACCTTCAGCGTGATCTGGCCGTCGTTCAGCAGCAGCACGTCGTCGGGCGCGACGTCCTTGTGCAAATCGTCATAAGCCACGCTGACGCCGTGCACATCGCCATCGTTGCCGCCGAGCTGCGAGTCGAGAAAAAAATCGGCGCCATCGTCGAGTTCGACGCTGCCCTCGCGAAACCGCCGAATGCGTATCTTCGGCCCCTGCAGATCGCCCATGATGCCGATCTCGCGTCCCGACTCGCGCGCCGCATCGCGCAGCTGCTCGGCGCGCCGTCGATGCTCGTCCGCATTGCCGTGCGAAAAGTTGATGCGAACCACGTTCAGGCCCGCCGCGATCATCGCCTTCAGCACGGCGGGGTCGTCGGTTGCCGGCCCGAGGGTCGCAACTATTTTTGTTCGTCTCAGCATGGCGGGGATTATTGCACAGTCGTGTTACACAGTTCCGGACAATACTCGCCTCTGGATGCGGTTACACTCGGCACTGCGCCTGCTTCAACAACCAACACGGGTACCTGCTTCCTTGATTGACCGACGACGATTTCTGCTGACGCTCGTTGCTGCAGCCGCGGCCCGACCGGCCAGGGTGCGCGCCAGCCGCGCCGTCGGATTCGGTGCATTGCAGCCAGACCCGCGGCGCATTCTCGATCTCCCGGAAGGATTCAGTTACAGCGTCGTCTCCCGGACCGGCGAAGCCATGGATGACGGACTTGTCGTACCGGGCCTGCCGGATGGTATGGCAGCCTTTGCCGGGCATGGCGGCCAGGTTGTGCTCGTCCGGAATCACGAAATCTCTTCATCAAGCAAGGCGGCGGGCCCCTACGGCACGGACCTCGAACGGCTGCAACAGCTTGACCCGGCAAACATTTACGACATGGGTCGCGGTGTCACACCGGCTCCGGGCGGGACTACCACGCTGGTCTGGGATCCACAGCAAAAGCGCACGCTGCGCCGGCACATGAGCCTGATCGGCACTGAAGTCAATTGCTCAGGCGGCGCTACGCCGTGGGGCAGCTGGCTCAGCTGTGAGGAGTGTTTCGAGGACCCGGGCCGGACCTTCGAAGGCGGCCGCCTCGTGTCACGCGAGCAGCGCCACGGTTACGTGTTTGAAGTCCCCGCAGCTGCGCGCGGCGCGGCGCCGCCGCAACCGCTCAGGGAAATGGGTCGTTTTGAACACGAGGCAGCCGCCGTCGATGTCGACACCGGCATTGTCTACATGAGCGAAGACCGGCATCGCAGCCTGCTCTACCGGTACCTGCCGCAGCAACCGGGTCGCCTGTCAGCGGGCGGCCGCCTGCAGGCGCTCGCGATTGCCGGGCAACCGTCCTTCGATACCCGCAACTGGGGCTGGCATCGCGACCTCGAACCGGGCGACAAACTGCCCATCCGCTGGATTGACGTGCCGAATGCGGACAGCGCTGAGAATGATCTGCGCTTTCGCGGCTTCGACTCAGGTGCGGCGCGCTTCGCCCGTGGTGAGGGACTGTGCTTCGCTGACGGTGAACTTGTTCTCACGTGCACGATCGGTGGCAGCGAGCGACTCGGCCAGGTATTTGCTATTCGTCCCGGCAGCAGCAGCGCGAACCTGGAGCAGCAAGGTGAATTACGGCTTGTCGCAGAATCGACGATCGACAGCCTGCTGCGCAATGCAGACAACCTGACGCAAAGTCCCTGGGGAGACATCGTGCTCTGTGAAGACACGGCGGAACACTGCGGATTGGTCGGCCTTACAGCGGATGGCAAACAGTACCCGCTGGCCGACAACGCCTACTCGCAGGCAGAACTCGCAGGGATTTGTTTCTCACCGAACGGCGAGGAGATGTTCGTGAATATCCAGCAGCGCGGCCTGACGCTGGCGATTCGCGGACCGTGGCCGCGCAGCAGTTCTTGAGCTAGCTGCCTGCGCGTTCCTGCAGGATCGCTACGGCGGGCAGCGTTTTGCCTTCGACAAACTCGAGGAACGCACCGCCACCGGTCGAGATATAGGAAATGCCGTCGGCAACTCCGTACTTGTCGATCGCGGCGAGCGTATCGCCGCCGCCGGCGACAGAGAACGCATCGCTCGCAGCGATCGCTTCCGCGATACTGCGCGTGCCATCACCGAACTGGTCGAACTCGAAGACACCGACCGGCCCGTTCCACATGATCGTGCCTGCTTTGCCCAGCATCCGGGCAAACATTTTTGCAGTTTGCGGACCAATGTCGAGAATAAGATCGTCGTCGGCAACGTCGGCAACCAACTTCACAGTTGCGCCGGCAGTTGCCGCGAACTCCTTGGCTACGACAACATCTTGAGGCAGCGGGATCGATGCGCGACCCTTGCCGCCAGCCGCAAGGCGCCGTGCGGTGTCCAGCATGTCGGCTTCATGCAGCGACTTGCCGACCGGATGCCCGGCCGCAGCGATAAACGTATTGGCAATACCGCCACCAACAATGAGCTGATCAACGATGCCGGCCAGGGCGTCGAGGACGTTGAGTTTCGTCGATACTTTCGAGCCGCCAACGATTGCAACGAACGGCCGCGCCGGATCATCGAGCGCGCGTGTCAATGCCGCAAGCTCAGCTACAAGCAGCGGCCCCGCGCAGGCGACTGGCGCAAATTTTGCGACGCCAACGGTACTGGCCTGCGCGCGATGCGCGGTGCCAAATGCATCCATCACGAAAATATCGCAGAGCTCGGCCAGTCGCTTCGACAACTCGTCGCTGCAGGCCTTTTCGCCCTTTTCAAAACGAATATTCTCGAGCAGCACGACGGAGCCTGCGGCAACCTCAACGCCAGCCTGCCAGTCCTTCTGCAAAGGCACCTTGATACCGAGCGCGTCAGACAGGCAATCGGCAACCGGCGCGAGCGATGCCTCCGGGTCCGGTTTACCCTCTTCCGGCCGACCCAGATGCGACATCAGCATGACCTTCGCGCCGGCCGCCAGCGCCGCGCGCACGGTCGGCAATGCAGCCTGGATACGCGCGTCGCTTGTGACCTTGCCAGCGGCAAGCGGCACGTTCAGATCTTCGCGAATCAGTACGCGTTTCCCGGCAAGATCAAGGTCGACCATCTTCAGCATGGCGGCGATCCGTTATTTCGCGTTGGCGAGCG
Source organism: Woeseia sp. (assembly GCA_049665065.1). GTDB lineage: Bacteria > Pseudomonadota > Gammaproteobacteria > Steroidobacterales > Woeseiaceae > Woeseia. The sequence continues at coordinate 29,459 of JBATFU010000113.1, forward strand.
CGACCGTTGTATCGAGCATGCGATTCGAGAAGCCCCACTCGTTGTCGTACCACGACAGCACTTTGACGAGCGTGCCCTGCGTGACCTTCGTCAGGCCGGCATCGTACGTTGACGATGCCGGGTCGTGATTGAAGTCGATCGATACGAGTGGCTCGTCGTTGTATGCGAGCACACCGCGCAGCGGGCCATCCGCCGCTTCTTTCAGGATCTTGTTGATCTCGTCGACCGAGGTTTCGCGTTCGGCGACAAAGGTCAGGTCGACCGCCGAGACGTTGATCGTCGGCACGCGCATCGCGTAACCGTCCAGACGACCCGCAAGTTCCGGCAGCACGAGGCCGACCGCCGCCGCAGCGCCGGTCTTCGTCGGAATCTGCGACATGGTTGCCGAACGGGCACGACGCAGGTCCTTGTGATAGACGTCCGTCAGGACCTGGTCATTCGTGTAGGCATGGATCGTGGTCATCAGGCCGTGCTTGACGCCGATCTTCTCGTGCAAGGGCTTGACCAGCGGCGCGAGGCAGTTCGTGGTGCAAGACGCATTGGAAATGATCGCGTCTTTCGCAGTCAGCGTCTGGTGATTTACCCCGTAGACAATCGTTGGCATGTCGCTGCCGGCCGGCGCAGAAATAATGACCTTCTTCGCGCCGCCCTGAATGTGTAGTGCTGCTTTTTCCTTTGACGCAAACAGACCGGTCGACTCGAGTACGATATCGACGCCGAGCTTGCCCCACGGCAGCTTCGACGGATCGCGCTCCGCGAGTACCTTGATGCGATCGCCGTTCACGACCATCGAATCGCCGTCGACTTCTATCGTACCGGGGAAGCGGCCGTGTGCGGTGTCGCGCCGTGTCAGGTGCGCGTTCGTCTGAGCGTCACCCAGGTCATTAACAGCCACAATCTCGATGTCCTTGCGAAGCTCGCCTTCGTACAGCGCGCGCAGGATATTGCGGCCAATGCGGCCATAGCCATTAATGCCTACTTTAATCGTCATCGTTTACTCCTGAGATTGGTTACGCCGGCAAGGCCGGCTTATGCAGTTTGTTATGCGAGCAGTGCGCGCGCTTTTGCGAGGACGTTGTCGACGCTGAATCCAAAGTGTTCGAAAAGCTCGGGTGCCGGCGCCGATGCGCCAAAAGTGTCGAGACCGACGATCGCACCCTGTGGCCCGACAAAGCGCCACCAGCCGTCAGTGACGCCTGCCTCGATCGCGAGTTTTGCGCTCACGCCCGCTGGTAAGACGCCAGCGCGATAGTCTTCAGGCTGGCTGTCGAATATTTCCACGCAGGGCATCGAGACGACCCGCACAGCTTTGCCATCCTCACGCAATCGGGCAGCGGCATCCTGCGCGAGGCCGACTTCCGAACCTGTCGCAATGACGATCAGGTCCGGTTGGCCGGCGCTGTCGCTCAGCACGTAGCCGCCGCGCGCAATGTTGTCGAGCTGCGCTGCGTCACGCGCCTGGTGTGGCACGTTTTGCCGCGTCAGCACGAGACAGGTCGGGCCATCGCGGCGCTCGATTGCGGCACGCCAGGCAACGGCAGTTTCGACGGTGTCACAGGGACGCCAGACCTGCATGTTCGGCATCAGGCGCAAACTGGCAACGTGCTCGACCGGCTGGTGCGTCGGACCGTCCTCGCCGAGGCCAATCGAATCGTGCGTGTAGACGAAAATGTTCTGCAGCTTCATCAACGCCGCCATGCGCAGCGCGTTGCGTGCGTAGTCCGAG
>JBATFU010000114.1:0-1874 GCA_049665065.1 Woeseia sp.
CCACTGCCCTGAACCGTCAGGCCGCCCCAGCCGAACTCGCGAGAGTAGACAAGCTGTGCGCCGTAGGACCATGGAGCGAGACGCGGGAGCTTCAGGGCTTTATCCGTGCCATCAACGACACCGTCGCCCGACAGGTCCAAAAGTACCTCGTCGTACTGGCCGTCGACATAGCCAAGGCTGGTCGTCAGCAACAGCGAATCGGACAGCACCCAGCTGCCTTCGAAATCGATACCGGAGATCGTGGCGTCAGCAGTATTACGAATGAACTGCACAACACCGACAAACGGATCCGACAGGTTGATCTCACGCTGCATGTTCTTGATCTTGTTGTAGTAGCCGGCTGCGTTTACGCGCACGCGACCATCGGCCATGTCTTTCTTGATACCGATCTCAAACGAACTTTGCTCCTCGTCGTCGAAGCTCTCGTTCGGAATCGCTACAGCCGTGTTGCGCATGTTGTAGCCGCCACTGCGGAACCCTTTGGTCCAGAAACCGTATACAAGCGTGTCTTCGTCGGGGCGAATCTGAATGCCGATCTTGGGCGAGAAGTTGCTCCAAGAACGCGAGTCGTCCAGGTCGAATCCGGTACAGCCACCGTCGATTGTGCAACGGTTAAACAGCAGTCCCGAGATCTGCGCGCTCTTTTTCTCACGCGTGTAGCGTGCGCCGAGGTTCAGCGTGTAGATATCGCCGTATTCGATATCGACCGAGCTGAACAGGGCCAGCGTGTCGGACTGCTGATCGCCACCACCCGTGATATCCAGCGGCACTGACGGAATAAGACGACGCTCGAGATACAAAAGATCCTGCTGGAAGTAATAAACGCCTGTCGTTACGTAAACGTTGTCAAAAGACCCGGAGTAACGCAGCTCATTGGAAATCTGGTCCTGGTCCAGACGGGCCGGCGCGTGAAAGATGAAGAAAGGAGACGAGTCGATGTCACCCAGCGTGCCGGACGTGTAGTCGCGGTAGCCCAGCAGGTTGACGATTTCACCATCACCAAAATTGATGTCGAAAGTAGCTTCGATCGTGACCTGGTTCCACTCGTTGTCGTAGCGGCCGGGCTCATCAATCGAGAAGTCGAAGCTCTCGGTGCTGTAGAGGCCCGCGTTCTGTGCCGCCGGGCCGTCGCCTTCTGAGTTGCCGTTCTCGTAGCGGATCAGGTACTCCGACGAATCGGTCGGTGTCCATGCCAGCGCGCCGCGGAACATCGAGGTTTGTGCCTTGCCATGGTCCATACCCGTGGCGAGGTTGGTGAAGTAACCGCCGTCATCATTGTAATAGACGGAAAACTTGCCGCGCAGATTGTCGCTCAGCGGGCCGGAAACGACTGCAGAAGTGTAGAGGTCGTCGCCAGTCTCGTTGGCCACTTTGGCTTTGAAACGGAAATTTTCTGTCGGCCGCGTCGTGCGCAGCAGCACAGCACCGCCCGTGACGTTCTTGCCGAACAGCAGTCCCTGTGGGCCGCGCAGTACTTCGATACCTTCGAGGTCGAAAATGTCGAGTACAACGCCGGAGGTAATACCAAGGTACATGCCATCGACAAACACACCAACCGTCGGATCGATAGAAGGAATCGAGCTGTTGATGCCCAGACCGCGAATCGAGAAGTTTGCGGTACCACGCGTCGTGCCGATGTCTTCAAGCTGCACGCTTGGCGCTGAGTAACCAATCGCCTGCACGTCGCGGATGTGCATCGCGTCAAGCTGTGATTCGCTGTAAGCGGTTATCGCAACAGCCGCGTCCTGCACTTCGATACCGCCGGCACGCTTTGTGCCGGTGACAATAATTTCTTCAAGGAGTATGTCCGCGAAGCTGTTATCGGTTTGTGCCGCGGCGGGCAGCGAGATAACGGCTAGTGCCGTCGTCAGGGC
>JBATFU010000115.1:0-2251 GCA_049665065.1 Woeseia sp.
GCCCTTGCCCTCGCCGACGGCATTCACGTAGGTCACCTGGGTGCCGAAAACGCCGGGGATGCCGGTCAGCTTTTCGTAGATCATGTCGGCCGCGCGATGCGCTGCGCCGCGCATCGTGCCGCGACTGGCGGGCATGCGATAGCCAACGAGCTGATCGCTGCGATACACGTCGAACAACTGGAATTGCACGCTGTACACGTTGTCTGCGGTTTGCGTAAGCCTGCCGATGACCAGTGCTTCCACGGCCAGGATGCGCCAGTCGTCGAAATCGACGTCGACGCCCGTCGTCGGTTTCTGCAGCATGTCGTCGATCGCGATGGGGGCAAAGCGACCGCTGCGTTCCAGGTCCGCCGCAATCACGGCAGCCACATCGAAAGGCGCGGGTCCCGTGCCTTCCCAGCCAAACGGCACCACGGCGACCGGCACACGTTTGCCGGCCCCGCTCGTAATTTCGATATTGAGCTCGGCCTGCGCGTTTACAGCGAGGAGCAGTGCGCCCAGCAGTACAACAAAACGGTTCAAAAACAGTGCTTTCATAGTGTGACCAGTGGTCATCCTGACGACATAAAGTCGCCTATTGTTCAGGTTTAACGGTGATGCGCAAGTTTCGGTCAAACAGCGCGGGGTTCGCAGGTTGCGGTAACGGCGAGGCCTTGTAAATAGCGGCTTCAATTGACCGCTGCACAGACGCGTCTCCGTTGCAGCTTGCGAACTGTACGCCAACGACTTCACCACCGGGCAACTGTCGCACAAGAGCGACACATTCTATGCCAGGGTGCGCGCTGGCCGGTTGCACCCAGTTGCGCTGAATCTTTTGCTGAATTGCGTACAGGTACTGGGCCATTTCGCCCGATTCCATTGCGTCCAGGCGGCGGGCTTCCTCGGCCAGTTCGGACGCGAGCCTGCGTTTGCGTTCGGCTTCCTCCGCTTCCTTGCGTTTGCGCTCGTTTTCAGCGCGCTGCCTGGCGACCTCTTCCGCGCGTTTTTTCTCTGCTTCCAGACGCTGCTTCTCGAGTTCCGCCTCCTCGCGCTTTTTGCGTTCGGCTTCCGCCTGCTCGCGACGCTTCTTTTCCTGCTCCTGCTCACGGCGGATCCGTTCCTGCTCTTCGCGCAACTCGATCTGGCGCACGCGCTCCTGCTCAATGCGCTGGTCTTCGAGGCGTTTTTGTTCTTCGAGCGCGCGGCGCTCCGCTTCTTCGTCAACCGGCGGTGGCGTGAGCTCTTCGGCGACCGGCTCGGGCTCGGGCTCGGGCTCTAAAGGTTCAGGCTCAGGTTCAGGCTCAGGTTCAGGATCAATCTCGGGGGCTGGCAGATTCTGCAGCTCGGCTGCGCTAACGAGCTGCCCGGTAATCGCGAGCGGCACGGCCGGACGATGCTTGCCGGTAAAATCAAACGCGAAAATCATCAACAGCACGATCAGCACGTGCAGCAGAATCGCGAAACTCACCGGGATGATGTTGAAATCGTCACGCATGACGGCAGCCGGTCACTCCGGAATCGGGTAGGTGTCCAGCGGGTCGGTAACAAAACCGACATTGTCGGCTCCGCCTCGCTGCAACAACACCATCGCACCGACGACATTGCCGTAAGGCACCGCGCGATCCGCTTTCACGAGGACCGGCGTCTGTGGTCGCTGATTCAGGACGGCACGCACGCGCTTGACGATGTCGTCCGCCGCCGCCGGCTTGTCCTCGTCATCGCCGACGTTGATATACAGGTTGCCGCTGCTGTCCACGCTGACAACCAAAGGCGGGTGATTCGGCACGTCCGGGATTGCCTCCGCGCCTGCCTTCGGCAGCTCAACCTTGATGCCCTGTGTCAAGAGCGGCGCGGTGACCATGAAAATGATCAGCAAGACGAGCATCACGTCGATGTACGGCACGACATTGATCTCGCCCATCAGCTTGCGTTTGCGTAATGCGGCGGCCACCTTATTTGCTCCCGTGGGCGCGCGCGTGGCGTTGCAGGATGCTCGTAAATTCTTCCATGAAGCCGTCGTAACGTGTCTCCAGGCGCACAACCTTGTCCGCGTAGCGGTTGTAGGCAACAACCGCCGGGATCGCAGCAAACAAGCCCATCGCAGTGGCCACAAGCGCTTCAGAAATGCCGGGCGCCACCATCGCAATCGTCGCCGTTTGCACTTCTGCAAGACCGCGGAAGGAATTCATGATGCCAATAACGGTGCCGAACAAGCCAACGTAAGGGCTGGTTGAACCAATCGTGGCCAGCGTGGCCAGGCTCTGTTCCAGGC
>JBATFU010000116.1:0-1720 GCA_049665065.1 Woeseia sp.
ACGTATGGGAAATGAACGAGAACTGGACGTTTGAACTTGGCCTGCGTAACGAATCTTTCGAGAACCTGAATGGCGAAGGAAACGTATTCGTGGAAGTCAAGGATCAGTGGGCGCCACGTCTTGCCGCAGTGTGGGATCCGGCCGGTGACGGTCGTTCGAAGTTCTTCGCGAATTATGGCCTGTACTACTTGCCAATCGCGGCAAACACGAATATCCGCATGGCGGGTGGTGAGACCTACATCCACGACTACTACGACTGGGACGGCACAAGCGTCAACGCGGCGGACAACTCACCCACGAATCTCGGTCCGATTTACGAGACGGTTGTTTTCGGCAATGGTGAAGTACCCGATACACGCTCCGTTACCGATTCAAATATTGAGGCTATGTACCAGTCCGAAATCATCCTGGGCTACCAGCGCAATCTGGAGTCCGGTTGGGAACTCGGCATGAAGGGTATCTACCGTAACCTCGAAACAACCATCGAAGATATCGCGATCGATGCGGCCGTAATCGATTACTACGACGCAAACGGCTGGTCCCTGATTCCCGGCGACGAGTTGGCGTGTGACGATGGAGCCGGAACGCCCGACAGGGACTGCGGCGTTCGTGACTATTTCACCGGCTTCCACCAGTACGTGCTGACCAACCCGGGCAATGATATGTCTGTCTATATTCCTGAACAGGATGAGCAGATCAATCTGACCGGAGCACAGTTGGGATACCCGAAAGCCGAGCGTCAGTACGGGGCGATCGAGTTCACGTTCGCACGTCCGTTCCTCGACAACTGGGGCCTGACAGGTTCTTACACCTGGTCGCACAGCTGGGGTAACCACGAAGGTTACGTGAAGTCTGACAATGGCCAGGACGACGCTGGCATCACGCAGAACTTCGACCAGCCGGGCCTGACCGACAACTCGTATGGCAACCTGCCGAACGATCGTCGTCACACGATCAAGGTATTCGGTAGCTACCAGCTCGAGAATGGAGTTCGCTTCGGTGGCAACTTCTTCTGGCAGTCCGGTCGCCCGCTCAGCTGTTTCGGCGTTCACCCGACCGACGTGTTTGCTGCAGACTACGGTGCAGATTCGCACTTCTGCAACGGCAAAGGTGTCAAGCGCGGCTCGCTCGGCACGACACCTGACATCATGACGGTTGACCTCAGCGCTCAGTACGCGATGGAAATGGGTCGTACCAACATGCTGTTTGTGCTCGACGTCTTCAATGTCTTTGATAGCCAGAATGCAACGGTTATCAACGAGTTTGCAGAGACCGACGGCGGAACGCCGGATCCTGACTACGGCAAGATCCGTCAGTTCCAGCAGCCACGTACAGTGCGCCTGAGTGCACGCGTGCGGTTTAACTAACAGGCTGACAGAGAGCTTTCTACCGTAAGGTAGATACGGACCCCGCGGCAGAGATTTCTGCCGCTGGGTTTTTTTGTACGATGAAACGTTAGCCGATGCTGCAAGAGGGCCGGAATGACAGATACCAATGCGTTCAGCGCACGCGGTGAGCCCAAATCTTGTGATGCCGTCGGTTTTGTTCATCTGGACAACACAGGTATAGTGCCTGGACCTCAGTCTGGCGCGGGACCTTATGTTCACCAAGTCGTGGCAATTCGAAAAACAGATGCAGGACGCGCAGAGCTACGCGGAATGGCAGAAGGCCGCTATCGCCTACGACATCGCGATGGGCTTCGACCTGTGGAAACAGTCCG
>JBATFU010000117.1:0-8212 GCA_049665065.1 Woeseia sp.
ACCGCAGAGACTCCGCCGGCAACTGACGTGGCAAGGCCATCTGCATAGCTGTCATTGAGTACGAAGAAACCCGCCAGCGGAGCGCAGGCGGCAAGCACGGCGGCAGCATCGTGACCGGTGACCAGCACGCTGCGCGCGCCGCAGAGTTTTTCGGCGCTGCGAATTGCTCTTGCGGCGAGCGTGTCTCCGTGCAATCGAGCGAGTTGCTTCGTTGAGCCGAAACGCGTCGCGGCTCCGGCTGCGAGCACAACTGCAAAAAGCAGCGGTGTGGCAGCCGCTACCCGGTCGGGCTGAGGTGCTTGTATCGATGCGGAGCTCATGAGCACGGCAGTATAAACGAGGCATGAGCGACGGCAATTTGCCACCGGTACTTGCCCTGTCCGCGGCTTATGTGTATTCCTGTTCACGCCCGGCAGGCGAGCGGCGCTGATAACAAGGAAAAATTTTGCCCATCATTCGATCATTTGCTGAAGCGAAAGCCCTCGAAGGCTCTGAAGTTGGCCTGTCCGACTGGATCGTGGTCGACCAGCCGCGTATCGACCAGTTTGCCGAAGCTACCGGTGACTACCAGTGGATTCATGTTGATACCGAGCGTGCCGCACGCGAGCTGCCGAACGGCAAGACCATTGCACACGGCTACCTGACCCTGTCGCTGATTCCCGCACTAACCAGCCAGTTCGTGACCTTTGAAAACCTGGCGCGCGCCATCAATTTTGGCTGTAACAAGGTGCGTTTCTATACCATGGTCCCGGTGGGCGCGCGGGTACGTGCCCGGGCTGAGGTCAAGCAGGCGCGCTACCGCGCCGGCGCTTTGCATTTGTTGTCAGAAGTCCGTGTCGAGGTTGAGGGCGAACGTAAGCCTGCCTGTGTTGCCGAAACACTGGGTATGTACTTTTTTGACGAAAAATCGACAGACTGACGCAGACACTTTTTTCTACCGATAACAGCAGGAGACAGGAAAATGGAAGTGGGCGGAATTTTTGGTTTTCTGATTCTGATTGCAGACATCTACGCGGTCCTGCAAATTGCCCAGTGCGATACGGGCAATGGTCGCAAGGCATTGTGGATAGCCATCGTCGTGGTACTGCCCGTGTTGGGCCTGATTCTCTGGTATTTTCTGGGGCCAAAGCCCAGGTAGTGAGGGCCATGCAGTATGCGGCAGTGGCCGTGAAATCTGGCAACTATTTACTTAAACAGGCGCGCATAACGCCTGGTGGGGGATAAAGATGTTCGGTTTGATGATGGACACGCCGTTACTCGTGTCATTAATTCTGAAACACGCGGAGCGCAGTTTTCCGGAGCAGGAGATTGTCTCTGTAACGGCGGACAATCCGCAGCATCGTTACACGTATCTTGACTGCGCCAGACGTTGCCGCCAGCTTGCCAAAGCGCTCAACAAGCTCGGCCTGCAACAGAGCGACCGCGTAGCGACCCTCGCCTGGAATGACTATCGCCACCTCGAGGCGTACTACGCAATCGGCGGCGCCGGCTACGTTTGTCACACGATCAACCCGCGACTTTTTCCAGAGCAGCTCATCTTCATCATCAATCACGCGGAAGACCAGTGGTTGCTTACGGATGTCATGTTCGTGCCGCTGCTGGAGAAACTTGCGCCGCAGATCACAAACCTGAAGGGCTTCATCATCATGACCGATGAGGCGCATATGCCAAAGACCACGCTCAAAAACGTGCTCTGCTATGAAACCCTGATAAAAGAAAACGATGACGAGTACGAATGGCCGCAACTGGACGAGCGTCTGGCCGTCGGCCTGTGCTACACATCCGGCACCACGGGCAACCCGAAGGGCGTGTTGTACAACCATCGCTCGCAGGTCCTGCATGCCTACGCCAGCATCGCGCCCGATTGCCTGAATATTGGCAACGGCGACACCGTGTTGCCGGTCGTGCCGCTATTTCACGTCAATGCCTGGGGCTCACCGTACTCGGCGTTTGTCGTTGGCGCGAAGCTCGTCTTCCCGGGGCCGAAGATGGGCGACGGCGAAGCGCTCTACAACCTCATCGAAACTCACAAAGTCACGGCTGCGCTTGGCGTACCTACCGTCTGGCTGGCGCTTTTGCAGTACTGCGAGAAAGCCGGGAAACGACTCGACAGCCTGCAAAGCACCGGTATCGGCGGCGCCGCTGTGCCGGTCTCGATGATTCGCGAATTCCACCAGAAGCACGGTGTCTGGGTCCGGCAGGGCTGGGGCATGACGGAAACAAGTCCGCTTGGCACGATGGGCGTACCAAAGGCCAGCCAGCTCAACGTTCCCGACGAAGAGATGTACAAGCTCAGGGCGAAAGCCGGCCGCAATATCTTTGGCGTTGAGATGCGGATCGTCGACGACGAAGGCAAAGAACTGCCCTGGGATGGCGTGGCGTTTGGCGCACTGCAGGTGCGCGGGCCCTGGATCTGCAGCGACTACTACAAACTCGACGGCAGTGCAGACACGCATACCAAGGACGGCTGGTTCAACACCGGTGACGTCGCCACCATCGACCCGCTGGGTATCATGGCGATCACCGACCGGACCAAGGACGTGATCAAATCGGGCGGCGAGTGGATTAGCTCCATCGAGATCGAAAACGTTGCCGTGGGGCATCCCGGAGTTGCAGAAGCTGCCGTGATCGGCGTCGCGCACCCGAAATGGTCGGAGCGACCGCTGCTGATCATTGTCAAAGTCGAAGGCAAAGAGGTCAGCCGCCAGGACATGCTGGACTGGCTGGATGGCAAGATTGCGAAATGGTGGATGCCGGACGATGTCGTGTTCGTTGACGAGATTCCGCACACCGCCACGGGCAAGATCAAGAAGATCACGCTGCGCGAGCAGTTCGCCAGTTACACGCTGCCTGCCGGCAGCAGTTGATGCTGATAACCAACAAACACATTAGTGAGACTGAATGAACGCAGAAGCCAAGAGATTGCTCGGCGTACGCACACTCGTTTGCGGCGCCGCCAACGGTATCGGTGAGGCAATTGCACGTACCTGTGTGCGCTACGACGCACGCGTCGCCGCCATCGATACCGCAAGCACCGACATAGAGGTTCGCTACAAGAACGTGGCTGGCGTCGAGGCCATTGCGATGCCGCTTGATGATGCCAAGGCAGTCGTCAAAGCTGCCGCCGCGGCACTGGACGGCCTTGATGTCGTAATTCTGAGCGCTGACCTGCAGCCCAAGCGACCGATCAGCGATGCCACGCAACAGGAAGATCACAGCCGCGCTCTGTTCGCGCGCGTGAAAAGCTATTGCGATGCTGCGATGCCGCTGCTGCAAAAAAGCCCGGCTGGCCGCTTCATCGCGGTTGGGATGTTGCGCAGTGCCTTTGCCAGGGACGCCCAGCTCCTGCGTGAAAACACCGAAAACTCGCTTGCCACGCTGATACGCCAGCTAGCCGCCCGTACCGGCGATGTCGGCGTCACGGTCAATTACGTTCAGCCTGGCGCCATCATGACTGCCGAGAGCCGCGCCGTCTTCAAGAGCGACAAGGAGCTGCGTGATTATTGCATCCAGCTATCGGCCGCCGGTCGCCTCGGCGAGGCCCTCGACGTTGCCAGGGCGGTGCTGTTCCTTGCCAGCGATGACGCGACCTTCGTCAACGGGGCTGGCATCGATGTCGATGGCGGCCGCGCCGTTTAGCAGACAATCACCGCGTACTGCAATTCTTCGCAACAGGCTGATCTATGCACGCCGTCTTACAGGACCTGCTCGAGCTGCTGCAGCTCGAAGCGATCGAAGACAATATTTTCCGCGGTGAAAGCCGCGACATCGGCAGCGCGCAGGTGTTTGGCGGGCAGGTGCTGGGGCAGGCGCTGTCTGCCGCGCATGCCACGGTCGATCACCGCGTTGCGCACTCGCTGCATGCTTATTTCCTGCGACGCGGCGACGTCAACGCGCCGATCGTCTACGAAGTGGATCGGGCGCGTGATGGCGGTACGTTTTCCGTGCGTCGCGTCGTCGCAATCCAGCATGGCAGGCCGATTTTTAATCTCGCCGCATCCTTTCAGGCGCCGGAGCAGGGGCTCGAACACCAGGATGCGATGCCACAGGTCAAAGGCCCCGACGGTTTGCAGGAACTGAGCGACATCGATCCTGAAACGCTGGCAAAGATGCCGGAAAAAATGCGCCGCTTTTTGACCGACCGGCGCCCGTTCGAATTCAGGCCGGTGCAGCCACTGCGCTTCGACGCTGTCGAAAAATTGCCGGCGAAGCGCCAGGTTTGGATTCGCGCCGTTGATGCTTTGCCGGACAAACTTTCCTTGCACCAGAATCTGCTGGCCTATGTCTCCGACTACGAATTGCTCGGGACCAGCACGCTGCCGCACGGACTGCGTTTCGGCCGCGGCAATGTCATGATGGCGAGCCTCGATCATGCCTTGTGGTTCCATCGCGAGTTCCGCGTTGATGACTGGTTGCTGTATTCGCTCGATAGCCCGAACGCTTCCGGTGCCCGCGGCTATGCGCGCGGCCAGTTTTTTAATCGGCAGGGTGTTCTGGTCGCATCGAGTGCGCAGGAAGGCCTGGTACGAGTAATCGACGAACAACACAAGCGCGCACGCTCTGAACCGCGCCTGCAGGAGTAGGGCGGCTATAACTGGCGCAGGCCCGCCAGGTAGCGCAAGCTGTTTTTGACATAGACGTCAGCGGACGTTTTCAGCAGCGCAATCTCACCGGCGGTCAGGTCTCGCGCAATGCGCGCAGGTGAGCCGAGTATCAGCACGCCATCCGGGAACTCCTTGCCCTCAGTGATCAGCGAATGCGCGCCGACCATGCAATTCTTGCCGACGCGGGCCTTGTTCAGCACGGTGCTGCCAATGCCGATAAGGCTGCCGTCGCCAATGGTGCAGCCGTGCAGCATCACCCGATGACCTACCGTGACATTCTCACCAATGGTCAACGGGCAGCCGGGATCCGTGTGCAGGATAGAGCCGTCCTGGATATTGCTGTGCGGGCCGACCGTAATCCATTCATTGTCGCCGCGCAGTACCGCAGCAAACCAGACGCTGGCGCCGGGCATGAGCCGGACCTTGCCGATGAGCGTCGCGTTTGGGGCAACGAAATGTTGATCACCGTCGAGCTGTGGCTGCTCGGCGTCCAGCGCGAATATCACCCGGCTTTGGCCTGATTGGCAACGGCGGCTGCGGCGGCCTCTGCCGCGGCAGCGTCGCCGAGGAAGCGCCGCGACCTGGGCTGCAGATTGGTGTCCAGGTCGTACAGCATCGGGATGCCGGTCGGAATATTGAACTCGGTAATCTCATCTTCGGAAATCTTGTCGAGCATTTTGACGAGTGCACGCAGGCTGTTGCCGTGCGCCGCGATCAGCACGTTGCGTCCGGCTTTCAATTCTGGTGCGATCATCGATTCCCAGCAGGGTTTGACGCGCTCCAGTGTTGTCGCAAGCGACTCCGTCGCAGGCAGGCCCTCGATACCCGCATACCGCGGATCGTGAATCGGATGACGTTCATCGTCGACGTCCAGCGCCGGCGGCGGCGTGGCATAGCTACGCCGCCAGACGTGGACCTGTTCGTCACCGTACTTTGCCGCCGTTTCCGCCTTGTTCAGGCCCTGCAGAGCGCCGTAGTGGCGTTCGTTCAAACGCCAGTCGCGCACGACGGGAATCCACATGCGATCCATCTCGTCGAGCATCAGCCACAGCGTGCGGATCGCCCTCTTCAATACTGACGTGTATGCAATGTCGATGCTGAAATCGAGATCGTGCAGTAACCTGCCTGCGGCCTTTGCTTCCTCGATCCCTAGGTCGGTCAGATCGACATCGGTCCAGCCCGTAAACAGGTTTTTCAGGTTCCAGTCGCTCTGCCCATGGCGGCAGAGGATGAGTTTGCCAGTCATAAATTTCCCATTGGTTTCTGAGGCGCGCTTGCAGCAAGCCAGGTTAATTTGAAACGAGTTTTCTGAGTTCCTGTGAGGCAACTGACAGCGTGGCGAAATCGGCAACCGCACGGCGTTTCATCTCTTCTATGATCGTGTCATATTTCTTGACGTCTGCCGCGTTACTCTCAAGCCAGCTCTCATATTCCTCGAGCGGTTTGCGGGATTTGACAACGCGCAGTAAGTGCATGGCGAGATCGCGCCGCGCCCGGTAGAAATCATCGCGCAGGTTGCTGCGCGCCATGGCCTGCCAGCGGCCTTCCACGTGCAGTTCTTCGACACGGCGATGCAGCCAGACAATGCCAAGTCGCTCGCTGAGGCGCGCGTACATGCGCGCCGTGTCCATCACCGGCTGCTTGAAGTCCACTGACAGATCGGCAATATCGAGCGCGCCGCGTGTCAGCAGCAGCGTCGCCATGCGTCGCGCCAGTACTGCCGGTACGCCAGCGTTGCTGAGTTCCGTGGCCGCAGTTTTCTGCCGTTGTTTGCCGGACTCGACAACGATACCGCCGGCTCGCGTGTACACGGTCTTCATACCGGGCTTTAAACGCGTCACGGCCTCCACGATATCCAGCTTGTCGCCATAGCGTTCGATCAGCCAGTAGCAGGCGTGGCGAAGCGTGCGGCTGATGTCGAACAGCATGGTCTGCTGCACCGTTGCATCGATTTCATTGTCGAGCGCTTCGATACTTGACCACAGCGTGCTCGTTTCACAAATTTCGCGTGCGATGACATAAGCCCGCGCGATCGTTACAGGTGTTGCGCCGGTGTCCTGTTGCACGCGTTTCACGAACACGGGGCCCATGCGATTCACGATGTTGTTCGCGATCAGCGTGGCGAGGATCTCGCGGCTCAGGCGATGTTCCGGAATGAGGTCCTTGTAGCGCTGCCGCAAAACATTCGGGAAATACCGCTGTGGATCGGTGGTCAGGAAGTCGACGAGGTCGGAGTCCGATGCAATCAAGCCGTTGTACAGGTCGATTTTCGCGTAACTCAGCACGACAGCGATTTCCGGGCGCGTGAGGCCCTGCTTGCGCTGGCGCCGCTCGTCAATTTCCGCTTCATCGGGCAGAAACTCGAGGTCGCGATCGAGTAGCCCCGTTTTCTCGAGATTGGTGATCAGTCGGGCCGTTTCATCGAGGCGCTCGCGGGCGCGCGCTTCCATCATGCTGATGGCCTGCGTTTGCAGGTAGTTGCTGCGTAGCACGAACGCTGCGACGTCATCGGTCATGGACGCGAGCAACTTGTTGCGGCTTGGTCGGGTCAGTCCCTTTTGCTGGGTAGCAGCATTCAACAGGATCTTGATATTGACCTCGCGGTCCGAGCTGTCTACGCCGGCCGAGTTGTCAATGAAGTCTGTGTTAACGCGTCCGCCGTTCAAACTGAACTCGATGCGCGCACGCTGTGTCAGGCCGAGGTTGCCGCCTTCGCCGATGACTTTGCAACGCAGTTCGTTAGCGTTTACCCGCAGCGTATCGTTGCTGCGATCGCCAACGTCCGTGTTGCTTTCGGAGCTTGCCTTTACGTAAGTACCGATACCGCCGTTCCACAGCAGGTCGACGGGCATTTTCAGAATGACGCGAATCAATTCGGTCGGCTGCAGGCTCGTGGCCTTGGTGTCGAGTAACTTGCGCACTTCCGGTGACAGGCGGATTAGTTTCGCCTGGCGCGAAAAGATGCCGCCGCCTTTTGAAATCAACGCTTCGTCGTAGTCTTCCCAACTCGAACGCGGCAACTTGAACAGGCGCTGACGTTCCTTGAAGCTGGCGGCGAGATCCGGCTCCGGGTCCAGGAAAATATGCTGGTGGTTAAAGGCAGCGACCAGTTTGATCTTGCGCGATAGCAGCATGCCATTGCCGAAAACGTCGCCACTCATGTCGCCGATTCCGGCAACCGTAAACGGATCGGTCTGCGTATTGAGGCCTTTCTCGCGGAAATGCCGCTTGACCGCCTCCCACGCACCGCGCGCCGTGATGCCCATTTTCTTGTGGTCGTAGCCGGCAGAACCGCCCGATGCAAATGCATCATCGAGCCAGAAGCCGTATTCCGCGGAGATGCCGTTGGCAATATCGGAAAACGTTGCCGTGCCTTTATCGGCCGCCACAACGAGATACGGGTCATCGCCGTCGCGGCGCACAACATTCGGCGGCGGTACGACTTTGCCGTCAACGACGTTGTCGGTGATATCCAGCAACCCGCGGATGAACGTCTTGTAGCAGGCGATGCCTTCTTTCAGAATGACATCCCGATCGCCCTCCGGCATGCGTTTTGGCACGAAACCGCCCTTGGCACCCGTTGGCACAATGACCGTATTCTTCACGAC
>JBATFU010000118.1:0-11778 GCA_049665065.1 Woeseia sp.
ATCCAACGCAGGTAAAAAAGCGTGATGCAATCAGGCGTAGCCGGCAGCCGTTTGCGGCTATGCTGCAAGGTCCGTTCGTCGCGCCAGAGCAGCGCATACCCGGCAAGCCGATATGACGCAAGAAACCTCAAAATCCGGCTATAGCTCCTGGAACCCGTTTCTGCGGGCCTGCCTGCAGCTGCATCGCGGCAGTTTTATCGCTGTGATTGTGTTCAGCTTTGTTATCAACCTGCTGATGCTCACGGTGCCCCTGTACCTGCTGCAGATCTTCAACCGCGTCGTACCCAGCAAAAGTACGGATACCCTGTTGTTCCTGACCGGCATTGTCGTGGTTGCCATGATTACGATGACGATACTGGAAGGCGCCAGGCGATATATTTTCGTGCAGGTCGGTGCGTGGATGGACAGTCGACTTGGCGGTCTCGTACTCAGCGGCTCGATCACGCGTTCCGTTCAGAGTTGTCGCAAGACTTCCGCACAGGCATTGAAGCAGCTTGCCACTATCCGCCGGGTGTTTTCTGAGTCTGCGCTGTTCCCCGTTCTCGATGCGCCGTGGACACCGATATTCCTGTTCGTGTTATTCATGCTGCATCCGCTCATCGGCCTGATTTCACTACTGGGGGCGATCGCGCTGCTGGTTGTTGCCCTTATCAACGAGCGCAGTACACGCGGGCTGATCAGTGAGGCTAACGTCGCCGCCTCCAATGCCACGAACTACGCGACGACCGTCTTGCGGAACGCAGACGTGGTCGAAGCGATGGGTATGCGGCACAACATTGTGCAGGACTGGGAGTCACGGCACGGTCCCGCCGTGTATATGAAAAGCAAGACGAGCATGCGCGGCAATCGTATCGCCAGCATAGCCACGTTCATTCGCATGATGTTGCAGATCATTGTGATCGCCGTTGCGGGCCTGCTGGTGCTGAATGACCAGATGTCTGCCGGTGCATTGATCGCGAGCGTACTCTTGATGAGACGTGCGGTTTCGCCAATGGACCACGCGATTTCATCATGGAAGCTCATCGTCAGAGCGCGCAATGCATTCTCGCGTGTCAGTGACCGTATCGACTTTGCCTCCGAGCTGAAGTCATCGACAGTACTTCCGATGCCGAACGGGCATCTGAGTATCCGGCATGCCAGCTTCAAGTATCCGCGTGCATCGAAACCCACGCTGCTGGATATCACCTTCAAAGTGCAGCCTGGTGAGATTATCGGCATTGCGGGCGACACCGCGGCCGGCAAGTCGACGCTGGGACGCCTGCTTGTCGGGCTGGCTGCGCCGGAATCGGGCTACGTACGCATGGGCGGCGTTGATCTCGTCAAGTGGAGCTCAGAGGAGCGCGGCCCGTTTATCGGGTACCTGCCGCAGGATACGGAATTATTCTCCGGTTCGATTCGCCAGAACATTGCACGTATGACAGACGGCGATTTTTCGCAGGTTGTCGATGCTGCGCGGCTGGTCGGACTGCATGAAACGATCATGCAGTTCCCAGACAGCTACGACACCCAGATCGGCGAGAACGGCGCCTACCTGTCGGGCGGACAACGCCAGCGGGTGGCGCTGGCCCGTGCAATTTACGGCAATCCCAGGCTGATCGTGCTCGACGAGCCGGATTCCTTTCTCGATACGGAAGGCCAGGCCGCGCTCGCAGGTGCGATGCAAACGATGAAGCACATCGGCGCGATGATTATCCTCATTTCTCATCAGCACTCGGTGCTGGAATGCGCGGATCGCCTGTTGATTCTCAGGAACGGCAAAATAAATGCACCGGATGAGAAGAAGTTGAAGTCAATCGGGGTCAGCAAGCTCGTCGGCAACGCAAACCCGACTGTCATCGACGTCGACCCGGGCGAGGAAGACTGAGTATGGCTGTTACCCATTTGCCGGCACGCACCGATCATTTTGGTCTCTCGATCAAAGACCTTGGTTTCAGTCGTGAAGATAGCGCTATCTCGCGCCGTTACATTCTTACTGGCTATATCGTTACCGCGTTGTTCCTTGGTTCCATATTCATGTGGGCTGCTCTGGTACCGATCTCGAGAGCCGCAATTGCGCCTGGAGTTGTCGGTAAAGAAGGCTATCGTCAAACAGTGCAGCACCTCGAGGGCGGCATCATTCACAAGCTGCTCGTCAAAGATGGCGACCCGGTCGAAGCCGGGCAGGTCTTGCTTGAGCTGGCGGACGTCCAGTCACGAGCCGACTTCGACCTGCTGCAGAAGCAAAAAATGGTCGCCATGGCCAAGGAAGCGACACTGCTCGCCGCGCAGCAAGGGAAGGTGGAGGTTACATTGCCTGCTCCGCTGCAGAGCGCTGCTGTTGGTGCGGCCGTTCGTGATGCGATCAATGGCCAGGTCGAATCGTCGTTACTCGATACGCGACTGTACCGGGATCAGCTTGAAATTATTGATCGGCAGATTGAAGGTGCGCGCGGGAAAATTGCAGCACTCAATGGGGAAAAGCGCGTACTGCAAAAAAGTATCACGATGATCAGGGAAGAGCTTGGTCAATACATGGCGTTGCATGAGAAAGGCCTGGTAACGCGCCAGGTTATTTTTGATCTACAACGCCACGTCGTGGACACGGAAGCGGCAATCAGCTCGAACAACGTTGCCCTGCAGTCGACAGCCCAGGAAATCAACGATCTCGAGCGCGAGCAATCGCGACTGACGGCATCGCATTTTGAAGCGATCAGCGCTGAACTCGATGCCGTGCGCGCGCAGCTCGTCGGGCTCGATGAGAAGCTGTCGAAGACCGTTGATACACTGGAGCGCACCGTGATCCGGGCGCCCACCGCTGGCGTGGTCGTTAACCTGCAGGTAAATACAGTGGGCGGCGTCATTTCATCGGGTCAGCCGCTGATGGACATCGTGCCCAATGCCGGCAAGCTGATGGTCGATGCACGCGTCAATCCTATCGATCGTGACACGGTGCAGGTGGGTCAGGATGCCGAGATTCGTTTCTCGGCGTTTAACCGTCGTACCACCGAGCCGGTTGCCGGACGCGTGACGCTGATCTCGGCGGACAGCCTCACCGATGCGGTTACCAATCAGAGTTACTACCTGGCGAAGATTGAGTTACTGGAAGACCCGGCGGAAGCCGGCAACGGCGGCTCTATCTTCCCCGGCATGCAGGCTGACGTGTTTATCGTGACAGGTTCGCGTACCGCCCTGAGTTACCTTACCGAGCCGATCGTCAGGAGTTTCAGTCGCGCGTTCAGGGAAGACTAGCCATGCCATCGGCAGCTGCAGAAGCCGCGGCAGATTCAAAGGCAACGCAAAGTGGGCGCGCGAGCAAGTCTGCGCGTTCAAAAAAAAGACGCGCACTTGCGCGCGAGCTGACCGGGAAATGCAGCGAACTGCTCGGCGAGTCGATCGAGTCGCTGGAGTATCCGGGTGGGCGCTCGCGCCGCTCCATTCGCCTCGTGCTGAAGAACGGCAACACCGCCATCGCATCGGTCCGGCCACAGCGCTCACGCGCAGCAACAGAGTGCAGCGTTCTTGAGGAACTGCCGGTCCGCGGTGCGCCCGTGCCGCGTCTGCTGGCGAGTGACGGCCGCAATACTCTTATCCAGGAAGACCTGGGCGGCATCAGGCTCGCGCAGGCGATGCACGGCGCAGAAGAGTTGCAGGTAGAGCGTTTGCTCGACAACGCGTTAACCGGCCTGTCGCAAGCGCAGCGGGCCGGCTCCGCAGCCGGCTTCGATGAGCGCTTTGAAACCTTGGGCGACCGCCGTGACTGGCTGGTTGGTTTCCTGGACCGGCCGGCCGTCATTGGCCGGATTCTCGATACGCCTGCTCCGCCGCCGGCGTTACAGGAGCTGGAAAAACTGCTCGCTGTTCGCAAGCCGCGGTTTGTGAAATGGGATGCGCGGCCTGGCAATGCCATGGTGCGCGAGAACGGCAGAGTATTCTGGATCGATTGGGAACATTGCGGTACGCGCAATCGGCTCGATGACATGGCCTGGGTGCTTGGTGATGAGCACGTTCCGGATTGTCCGCTTGTTGAAGAACGCTTGATCAAGAAGCACATTGCGCGCTTTGCAGATGACCTGTCAGTCGAGGCGGCAATGCAGTATCTCTTTGCCTACGGCGTTTTCCACATGACGGTTCGCCTTGGCCTGATTGGCAAATACAGGATGACAAAAGGCGAATGGTGGGATCATGACTACTGCGTCGAGCGTGACAAGGTCGGCGTCACCCTGACATGCCTCGAGCGCATCTGCACGCGCGCTGCACGCTGGGCGCAAAGAAATCCGCACACCGAGCCGCTCGCGCCCTGGTTTGGCGAGATTTTCACCCGACTGGATCAATACAAAAACGAGCCGACATCGAGCACGTCGTAACTCGAGCAAAAACCTCGGTTCGACCCCGTTTTCCTGCGTGATTGGTGCTCTGTTATTTCTTGCGCGAGCCTTCAACAACGCGGAACCATTTCGGACCGTTTCTGCGTTGCAGGTATTTATCGATGGAGGCTGAATACGACTTCACCCATTCAATGCGGCTCTGCAAAATTCTGATCATTTCATCAGGTGTCGGTTCTTCGCAGTCGTCGCCGTCGATATCCTCATCAACGCCGATTCCCCATTGCCAGGATTTTCGAGTGTATGCATGCACCGTCTGATAGAAGTCATGGTCGTTGCGGATTTCCGGAATTTTCACTGCGCTGTAACCCACTATAAAGTTGCTGTGTAAACCCAGGCCTCGTGTCCTGGCACCCTCCCTGGCCTTATTCAAGACAAGACTTTCCCGCACCATTGCTGTTCGCAGTGGAATGATTTTCGCCGTCAGGGGAGGGGAAACGTTACTGGAAAATCGGCGTGAGCCAAAACGTTTCTTTTGTGCCGACGTCAAGTGACTGAAATAGTAGTGGTCAGAATTTCGCGCTTGTGTACGTTCAGCTCGGCGTTGCGCATGCAAATCGCTAAGCCGTTAATCTGTTTGAAGAAATGCATTCAGATGTTCTGTTGCGTATAAAGTCAGCTGCTGCACGGAAGTTCTCGAGCACTACGTATTTTCTGCATGGATTTATCCGCCCGGATGCTGGATCATTGCGCGCTCATTGCGTTGCCAGCCAGTCTTTACCCGTGATCACCTATTCCAGCGATCCTGCGATCCAGAAGTCCCTGAAGCATTCCTTACGGGATGGCTCGGCGTTTGCTGTGATGACGGGTGTCGGTGAAACCTATATCTCGGCCTTCGCCGTATTCCTGAAAGCGACTACTCCACAAATCGGTCTGCTGGCGTCGGTTCCACCGCTGCTGGCATCACTGGTGCAGCTGTTCTCTGCCTGGCTGGGCCACGTGACCGGGCATCGCAAGGCCATCATCCTGATTGGGGCCAGCCTGCAGGCGTTGGCCTGGCTACCGATCGTCGCGTTGCCGTTGTTATTTACGGACCTGGCCGTGCCGCTGCTTATCGGCAGCGTGATCCTGTACCACGCCGGCGCGCACCTGACTGCCCCGCAGTGGACCGGCATGATGGGCGATATTGTGCCGGAGCGTAAGCGCGGGCGATTTTTCAGCCAGCGTACGCGGCGCGTTGCGGCGACCACGTTTGTATCCTTGCTGGCGGGCGGCTCGTTACTGCATTTCATGAATCAGCGCGGCGAGACCGTGGCTGGATTCATCCTGCTGTTTACCGTTGCGGCTCTCGCGCGTGGCGTTTCTGTCTACCACCTTGCACAGATGCAGGATCCCGCGCACCGCCATGAGCAGACGGCACTGCCTGCCGGGCGCGAATGGTGGAGCCGCATGCGCAACTCCAACGCCGTGCGTTTCTCCATTTTCGTCGCGTTGATGCAGTTTGCGGTCGCGATTGCCTCACCGTTTTTCACGGTCTACATGCTGCGCGACCTGCACTTCACGTACCTGCAGTTCACAATGAACACAGGCATGGCGATCTTTGCGCAATTCCTGACGCTTGCGCAATGGGGGCGCATCAGCGATGTGTTTGGCAACCGGCGCATCCTCGCCGTTACAGGCATCTTTATTCCCCTGATGCCGTTGCTGTGGACGTTCTCGACAAACTTCTGGTACCTGCTGGCCATTCAATTATTCAGCGGCTTCTCCTGGGCCGGTTTCAGCCTCAGTTCGAGCAACTACCTTTATGACCTTGTGGCACCGGGTCGACGCACCGCGTACATAGCGGCGCACAACGTCGTGCTGGCCGGCGGCGTGTTTTGCGGCGCGATTCTGGGCGGTTATCTCGGTGTAGTGCTGCCGCAAGAGGTCACTGTTCTGGGAACGAGCTACAGCTGGTTGAGCACCTTGTACGGTGTGTTTGTCATCTCGACACTGGCGCGCGGGGCGGTTGCCTTGTTGCTGATTCCGCGGCTGCGCGAAGTACGGCAGGTGCGACATATCTCGACGGCCAATGTGATCTTTCGCGTTACGCGCATGAACGCGCTGGCCGGCATGTTCTTCGATATTGTTGGTGTGAAGTCGGACAAGCAGGGCGATAAAGAGTAGCTACTCGTAGCGGATCGCCGTAACTGTAAGCACGCGGTCGCTTTCGCTCGTGACAACGGTCACTTCATCATCCACCCGCTTGCCGAGCAGGCCCTTCGCGATCGCCGAATCGATACTGATAGCATGGTCATTCGGTGCTGCTTCGTCCGGTCCGACGATTCGGTAGGTATAACTCTCGTCATCTGTATCGATAACCGTAACGGTCGCGCCGAAATAAACCGCGTCGCTATTCGCGAATTCGCGGACGACGTGCAGGACAGGCAGGCGCTTCTGCAGGTAACGAATGCGGTAGTCGATACCGCCAAGTTCCTTCTTGCGATAGATGTATTCGGCGTTTTCCGAGCGATCACCCTCAGCCGCTGCAGCGGCAAGCGCCTTGACCACATCGCGCCTGCGCAACCAGAGCGCTTTCAGCTCGGCTTGCAAAGCGTCGAAACCCGGCTGAGTGATGTACGGCGATGATTTGGGAGGGGGAGGGCGCCAGCGTCCCATATAGTTCTCCGGCAACAGGTACTAGCGACCACTGTGTTTCTTACGTGCAAGAAGACAATCTGACGGAGCGCCAGTCTACCCCAAATCGCGCGGGCCGATCGGCCGGTAATTACTTGCAAAGCCCGAATAAAATGATCGATTTGAACGTAAGGCGCGATGCCGCACTCGATCAGCAGGTGCCTGTCTCTGCGCAAAAAGAGCGATGCTTCGTCGGCGATTATTCCGGCTTGTTGTCAATCGCCTTGAGAATGCTGCGGCGCGTATCGAGCAATGCCTCATGCCAAACGGAGCCGTTGGCAACTGCCAGCGCCGCATCGATCTGCCGCAGCGCTGCCAGCGGCTGGTCCAGTGCGAGCAATGTCATGGCGAGGTTGTTTTGGGCTCCCGGGAGCGAGCCGTCAACGTCGAGCAGCTGCCGGTAAATCCGTTCCGCTGAATGGAAGTTGCCGAGTGCGTATTCTGTATTCGCCAGGCCGAAAAGCTGCACCGTATCGTTCGGCCAGTGTGCAACGCCTGCCTGCCATGCCAATTTTGCTGAGGCAACATGGCCGGTTTGCTCAAGTCCGGCGACCGCATCGGCATAGCGTTGACGATCGGGATTGGCGGGCAACTCGCCCGGCCGCAACGCGACGAACGCCCAGTAATCGCTGCGTCGCCAGGTGCGAAGGAATACCGTTTTGCGCATGATGCGCCGCGCGTCGGTGCCGGATCGCAGCACCAGTTCGTCTTTTTCAGGGTCGACGCCGACGACGACCGCGTAATGCCATAGTGGCGCCCAGCTGATGCTCAAATTTTGCAGAATCAGCACCGGTCGGCCGGCAGCGAGTTCCGCTGTAATGTCCGACAGTGCCGGTTTCAGGATGTACGGTACGCGTTCTGCACCGCGCGTCGCCGCCAGCATCTCGCCCTGCAGGCTGCCCTCGCGGGCCGGCAGGTAAACCTGCCTGACGAGTTCGTCGAGCGACGTACTGACATCACTCGCTGTCAGTATCGTCATCAGCGCCGCGGGCCCGCACTGGTAGGCGTCTTGCGGAAAAAACGGGGTGTCTGCGAGTTCGAGCGGGCTGGTCAGTGCCCCGTAGTTACTGACAGCGGGTGGGATCGTGCTGCAGCCGCCTAACACCACGGTAACGAAAAAGACCGGCGCAAAACCGGTCTTCTTCGTAAAGCGTGTCGTTCGGGTCGGTGTGCGCGTGTTCACCTTGCCTTGAATATGTCGATGACACCGACAAACTCAAGAATCATCAGTACCAGGAACACAGCACCTATGATGCCGAGCGCGTTGCCGCCGGCAATCTGCTGGTCGAGCTTGCCCTCAAGAGCGGCGAGTTCGGCATCGGTCAGGTTTGCAACCCGCGCCTGGACCAGCTGCGGGTCAACCCCGAATGCGACGAGCTGCTCGGCGACATCCTGACGCGCCAACAGGCTTGCAACGCGCGTGAGCTGCGCGCCGCGCATGTCATGGTCGATGAGCTGTTGTGTACCGATCATGGCTGCACCGGATACCTGTGCAAACCCGATACTTAAAAGCGATAAGGAGACAAACTTGAAAACCAGGTTTCGCAAGAAGTTCGAACGCATCGAAGTAATCCTTCTGTTGACGAGCGGGGCAGTTACTTTGACCTGTGCTCAAAAGCATGTCAATACAGTGCTATGGCAATAGATCTGCCTGTCCGCACTTCAACGACTGCTGGAAAAGACTGTTGCAGGAGATCGTGATTTCGGGAGCAGTCCTCAAAGTTTGGCGCCCGGATGCCAACGGCAGCCGCAGCGGTATTTAGCGTGTCGGCTGCGCTCGCGCAATCTAGTTCGAACCGCCGGATACGGCCGTTATGTCCCGATAAGTGGCGACAGGTTTATCGATCTTCTCCGTCCGCAGGAAGTCGACAAATGATGCGCTGTAGACATCGCTACGCTTTTGCCACCAGGTCTGAAACCCCGGTCGCGCGTAATAGGTCAGCATTAATCTCTTCCAGCCGAGCCAGACGTCGTCTTCCAGGTAATTTTTGCGGCGCTGATAATACATGTTCTCGAAGTTGTGGAAGGATGTGAAAAAAAGCTGTGAAATGCGCGCCTTCTCTTCCGGCGAAAGCGACTCAAAATCCTCCAGTGCGTTGACATACAGGATTGAAAGATCCGGAGTGCTGGCCATCGTGCGATTGAGGGCGCTGAATTCTGCAACAACCGCCTGGTAAGTGGACGTGCGTGCCGCGTCTGTATTGCTGCGAATCTGAATAGCGAGATAAACAAGCGAGATCAATACGGCGATCGAACTGATCAGTTCACTAACGCTGCCAACTTCGTCTAAAGACATTATCGATCTCCCTATTCTGTTTCTGGTTCATAACGAAATCGAGTGACATGTCGCGTAGTCATACGCGGCTTTGCGGCGCCCCGGCCATGGCAGAGGCGCCGCAAATTGCTGGCGTCCCTACTTGGCGGCTTTCAGCGCCTGCTCGATATCGGCAATGATGTCGTCCACGTGTTCAATACCGATCGACAGCCTGACCATGTCTTCCGTTACGCCCGCCAGTTTGAGCTCCTCCGGGCCGAGTTGCCGATGTGTCGTGGTTGCAGGATGGCAAGCCAGCGATTTCGCATCGCCAATGTTAACGAGCCGGGTAATCAGCTCCAGTGCATCAATGAACTTCGCCCCGGCCTTTTTGCCGCCCTTGATACCGAAGGTCAGGATCGCCGCCGGCCGCCCGCCCATGTACTTCCTGGCCAGCTTGTGGAACTTGTCCTTTGGCAGGCCGGCGTATTGCACCCAGGTAACCTTGTCATGCCCATCCAGGTACTTGGCTACTGCAAGCGCGTTCTCAGTATGCCGCTCCATGCGCAGTGACAGCGTTTCGAGACCCTGCAGGATCAAGAAGGCATTGAACGGCGAGAGTGCGGCGCCCATGTTACGCAACGGCACGACACGCGCGCGGCCGATAAACGCAGCCTCGCCGAGAGCCTCGGTGTAAACCACACCGTGGTAGGAAGGATCCGGCTCATTAAACTGCCTGAAGCGCGGGTTATCCTTCCATTCGAACTTGCCCGAATCGACGATGATGCCGCCGATTGACGTGCCATGACCGCCCATGTATTTCGTTAATGAGTGCACGATGATGTCAGCGCCGTAGTCGAACGCCCGGCACAGGACCGGTGTGGCAACGGTGTTGTCTACGACGAGCGGCAGTCCGTGACGGTGTGCAAGCTTCGCCAGCGCCTCAAGGTCAACAATATTGCCGGCCGGATTGCCGATTGATTCGCAGAAGATCATGCGGGTGCGGTCATCGATATGTGCTGCCATCGCCGCAACGTCATCGCCCGGCGCAAAGCGCACGTCGATGCCCATTGTCGGCAGCGTGTGTGCGAAGAAGTTATAGGTGCCGCCGTAAAGCTGGTTGACGCTGATGATGTTGTCACCCGCTCGCGCCAGCGTTTGAATGGTCGCGGTTATAGCGGCCATGCCCGAGGCCATGCACAATGAAGCGATGCCGCCTTCGAGCTGTGCGACTCGTTCCTCAAGCACCGCGTTTGTCGGGTTCATGATGCGACTGTAAATATTGCCCGGCACCTTCAGGTCAAACAGATCGGCACCGTGCTGCGTGTCGTCAAAGTAATAGGACGTCGTCTGGTACAAGGGAACGGCAACCGCGTGCGTGGTGGGGTCGCCTTTGAAGCCGCCGTGGATGGCGATGGTTTCAGCTTTCATGTCCTGCTCCGTGAGTTTTCATTGTTGGATTTTGGTTCTTCGTCGATTCAGTAGCTGCAACGGGTCGTCAGGATCGACTCCCGTCATGAATGGCGTGCGCCGGTCTGCTCCCGTGGTCTGGTATACGAGGCCGAGCCAGTTGTTAATGATGGACTTTGCCGTGTCGATCCAGGTGTTATCGAGCAGTGGCAACAAGGTGTCTTCCGGAAAGGCATTCAGATCTTTTACGTTACCCGCCAATACCTGCTCTCGAAAACGCTCAAGCAAAGCGCGTGACCCCGCATCGAGGTAGCCCTGCGGAAATGGCGGATGATCGTTTCGCTCTCCTGCCATGAAACGCGCGACTTCACGCTTGTACTCCTTCGCGAGACTTTCAGTATCGTATTCGGGATGACCCTGCATGTATACGAAGCGCAGGCCATCGTCACTGGTCGCCAGCAAAACACCTGCTGCGTCACTATCGGTCAGCACCGTCATGCCCGCCGCCTCTAGCTGTTCGCGCGATACGTCGTTGTAACGCGAATGTGGTGCGTAAAAGCGCGTGTTAACGCCGCTCACGAGCGGATGCAGGCGATCGACCGTGCGGTGCTCAAAAACACCCCAGAGTTTGTCCTGCATCGGCCGGCGTTCGATGCCGAATTGATGCCGCCAGACCGCGTGCGATGCGAGACAGGAACACAGTACCGACGTGACGTTCTGCCGGGCCCAGTCCACGATACCTGTCATTGGCTCGTAGAATGCTTCGCGCGTGAGGTCAGGGCCGGTGATGTTCGCGCCGGTGACGATCAGCGCATCGAGGCCTGCATCGGCAATGTCTTCGAACCGCTCATAGTGCTGCTCGATGTGACGCTGCGCGAGGAGACCACGATCGAGTCCATCGACCGTTAGCAGGTGAACATAGAACTGCGCGATGCGGTTCGACGCTCCCACGAGCCGCAGAAACTGCCGTTCGGTTGCTTCCAGCGCTGCATCCGGCATCATGTTGAGCAGGCCGATGTGCAGTTCACGAATGTCCTGATGAACGGCACGTTCGCCGCCGAGCAGTATCTGTCCTTCGTCGGACAGACGTTGATAACTTGGCAGATTGTTGTGCGCGACAAGAGGCATAACCGTAGA
>JBATFU010000119.1:0-6430 GCA_049665065.1 Woeseia sp.
AGGCGATGGGCGAAGAGGGTGGCGATCTGTACGTCCGGACCCGCGCGGACGGGGGCTCAGGCATCGTTGTCGAGGTCGAGGACAACGGGCCGGGGATCCCGGAGGAGATCCGGGCGAAGATCTTCGAACCGTTCTTTACGACCAAGCCCGCAGGACAGGGTACCGGCCTGGGGTTGTCCGTAACCTACGGAATTATAAAGGATCATGGGGGCGATATCCGTGTGGAGGAGGCGCAAGGCGGCGGCACGAGGTTCGTCGTCACGCTGCCCGTCAGCGCGGCAAAGGCCGCCTGATTGACGGGATTTTGTCGGGTTTGTGCGGAGGGTCACAGAGCTAAATCCATGAATTTGTTCCACTTGGCGTATGAACGCCCAGCCACAGAATCATCTGCAGGATGCAGCGCGCGTGCGTAGTCGCGTGCTGATCGTGGACGATGATGCCAGCATTCTCGGTGTTGTATCAGAGGTGCTCGAGGACGATGGCTACGAAGTCGTCACGGCAGGCTCCGGTGAAGCGGGACTGGAATTGCTTAACGGTGAACCGTTCGCGCTCGTCATGACCGACATCCGCCTGCCGGGCATCAACGGCGTCAAGGTCCTCGAAGCGGTGAAGGAAAAGCACCCGCGCACGAACGTCATCATGATTACCAGCCACGCATCGCTTGATACGTCAATCAATGCGATCAAGCACGGCGCCTACGACTACCTGCTCAAACCCTTCGAAGACCTGTCGCTGATCTCAAGCGCAGCGAAGCGCGCGATTGACGCTTTCAATACCGACATTGAGCGTTCCCAGTTGATCCGCTCTCTCAAGCTGACCAATGAAGAGCTGGCCAGGGTTAACCAGGTGTTACATGGACTGGCGATTCGCGACGGACTTACGAATCTGTTTAACCATCGCTACATCAACGAAATTCTGACCAAGGAATTAAACGAAGCGCGCATTGACGGTTCCAGCACGGCGCTCGTATTTGTCGACGTCGACAAATTCAAGGACTTCAACGATCAGTACGGCCACCACAACGGCGATATGATTCTGAGCGAGATGGGTTCACTCATGCGTGAAAACGTGCGCAAAAAAGATTTTGTCGCGCGCTGGGGTGGCGAAGAGTTCGTGATTGTCTGCCCCAAGACCGATGCCGCGACCGCGAGGAGCCTCGCGGAATCTCTCCGCAGGACCATCTCCGAACATTCCTTCACGCGCAGCGATGACGCCGGCTCCGTCCGAATCACGATCAGTGCTGGTGTTGCCAGCAGTCGTGACAGCTTCACCAAGGAGCAGCTGGTTGAAGCGGCAGACGGCGCCCTGTATCAAGCTAAACGCAACGGCCGAAATCGGGTCGAAGTCGCTCCCTGAGCGCGATAGTGTGCGCGCGCCGGTTAAGGCGCAATGCACACACCGCAGCTCCTGAGCAGCCCGCGCTGCGCCGTTGCATCCCCGTTATCTGGATACACTTCACTCTTGAAGAATGCTGCGGGCTGAGGTGACTTACCCCGCACAAGGGTCTACGGGCACGCTCCATGTCGCAGAATTTTGCCCGGCAAAGTACCCGGGTAGCGACTGTTATCGATCGCTACGATGCCATTCACCAGCAGATACTTAACGCCATCGCTCAGTTCTGTCGGCGCTTCGTAGGTTGCGTTCGCGTGAAAATTCTTTGCATCGATAATGGCAATGTCAGCGTACGCGCCGTTACGGATGAAGCCGCGATCGCAAATACCGAAAGTCTCCGCGACGAGCCCCGAGCTGCGGTGCACGAACTGCGGAATGGACAACAACTTCGTAGTGACCAGATCCTGCCATGCCTTCGGGTAGGTACCAAAGAGGCGCGGGTGGCCGCCGGAACCGTCGGAGCCCGTCATTACCCAGGGCTGCACGGCGATCGCATTGATTACGTCCGGGTGCATGACAAAAGAGGCGATTGACGGATCGCCATTCAGCACGACCTCGATCGCTGCTGTCACCGGGTCTGTCTCCATCGTCGTGGCAATTTCGGCAAGGGTTTGGCCGCGCCACGGACTTTCGGCGCCCGATACGAGCATCGCATCAGGGCCGCCTCGCAGCGCGAGATTGCTGGTCATTTCGTCGCGAATCTGCGGTAGCAGTTCGGCGCTGGCAAGTCGCTCACGCATCTTGTCGCTGGAATCCGCCATGACCCAGCGTGGTACCAGCGCGCTGCTGAAGCGCGTTCCGGAAGCCCTCCAGGGATACTGGTTCGCAGTGACGTCAATGCCCGCGGCGCGTGCCTCATTGATTCGCGCCAGCAGGCCTTCGTACTGGCCCCACATGTCTTTGCCGAGTGCTTTCAGGTGCGAGATATGCACGGGGATTGGCGCTTCGCGACCGATCAGTAGAGTTTCTTCGAGCGCCGCCAGCAGGCCATCCGCGTGCGAGCTTTCACTTCGCATGTGGGTGTCATAGATACCATTGAACTGCGCGGCGGTACGCGCGAGCTCAATAACTTCGGCTGTATCTGCGTAACTGCCGGGTGCGTAGAAAAGGCCTGTAGACAAACCGAACGCACCCGCACGCATCTGCTCCGCAACGATCTCCTGCATTGCAGTAATCTCGGCAGCGTTTGCCTGTCTATCGGCCATCCCCATGACCTGCTTGCGCACCAGGCCATGCCCGACCAGCGTCGCGACATTGGTGCCGATGCCCTGCTCGGCAAACGTGAGCAGTGACGCGTCGCTTACGCCGTAGCCGTCATTGCCGATGAACACGGTTGTTACACCCTGCGTCAGGTAGTTGAGGTTCGCACTGGTCTCCGGACTGCGCAGCGTTGTGGTCGCATGCGTGTGCGGGTCGATGAAGCCGGGCATCACCATGAGCCCGGTCGCATCAATTACCGACGACGCAGTCGCATTCTTTTCTGCGGCAACAGAAACAATGCGGTCGCCGCGAATGCCAATGTCTGTTGCAATGCCATTCTGCAGGCTACCGTCGTAAACCGTACCGCCGCGAATAATCAGGTCGTAGTGGGGTGAATCACCGTTGCTTTGACATGCCGCCAACAGCAGCAGGGGCCAGAATCTTCGCATCTCAATAATCCTGCAACAGCATCAGTTTCATCAGTTCCTCCGCGAAAATTTGCGCGGCATCGCGCGTCGCCGTGCGGTCCGTTTCGTCGCCTACTTCGTAAGTGGCGGTCGGAATACCATAGCGTTTGTACATGTAATTTTTGGAGTTGGCCTGCTCGCCGACCGGCCCCGGCTGGTTCTGGAAGTCGTAGTTCTGGATGCGTGCCTTCGCGTTCGCGAGCCAGGCAGGCATGAAGCCTGGCGGGTCCGTGACAAACTCGTCGTTCTGCGTGTAGAACACATTGCGCTGCGTCGAGTGAAAATCAAGAAAGACGCGAATCCGTGCACCGGCATCGTCAAGGTCCGCAAGCAGCCCTTCGATCAGCTGCGTTTCGGGCTGCGTGAAGGGGCCCCAGTCACGATTGAGATCGACACCGCCAGGGCCGTTCCGCCAGTGCCCTGCCACGACACCGTCAGGATTCAGGAACGGCACGCCGACTACCCGGAACTGCTCACGAAATCGCTTTGCCAGTTCGCTGCTGCCAAACACCGTTTCTGCAAATGCCATAAAAGCAATACTGCCGGTTATTTCCGGCGGGTGCTGGCGACCGACGATCAGCAAGGTATCCCGGTTTTGTGAGTTCGCATCCAGCACAAATATTGGGCGGCCGCGGCTTGACTCTCCAAGCGTTGTTTTGCTTACGTCGTTGCGTTTTGCCAGTTCGTCGGACCACTCGTCGAACAGCGACGGCAGGACCAGCTCCTGGGCAGCAATGTAGACAGGCTCATCATTCAGTACGACTTCAAGTTTCGCACTCCTGCCATTCTTTTTTTCTTCGACGCGTGCCGTATCCAGTCTTGACCAGACGACACCGTCAGTGCTCTGTTTGGGCCAGTAACGGTGATGACCGTCGACATAGGCGAGTGTAACGTGAACACTTGTTGCAACTTTTGGTTCCAGTCGGAACGCGTACCACGGGCTGTCATTGATGGGCGGCGGATTCTCGGGTCGAATCTCCAGGCGTACGCGGTTGGGCGACAACACAGTACATGTGCCGCGCCGCGCGCCGGCAAACTGGTCGGTCACCCGGATGACGCTCGTTTCGCAGGCGGTGCCGGCGGCAAACTGTGGACGCGTCGCGCAGGACGCCAGCAGCAGGCTGACGAAGGCTATAACGCTGAATCGAACAAACTTAAAAGTCATGATGTTCCCGTGGCTAAAAATTTGTTGATCAAAGATTGGCTGGCTGTTGCTTTTGCAGCTGTACCCGAATTCACTGTTGCAACACTGTAGCCAACAGCCACAACCGTGGCCGATCGATCATGGTGCGACTCCGGTATTCACTGCACGCGGCTGTGAGCTGCGCCGCACCTCGCAATGGCATTCTTGATACCTGAAGATAGTGAAAATGAGCGGCGTGCACAACGCAGAGGCGGTAAGCACTGCGAAAACCAAGGTGCCCGGCAGGCGAGTTCCGTTTGAAACAAAATGAGCAAGCAGGCAGCTCCAGCCAGTGTTTAAATGTATGCCCCGCGCAGGAGGTCAGCAAGAATGAAAAAAACCTTACTTGAAACGGACTACCTGATCGTCGGCAGCGGTGCAGTTGGTATGGCGTTTGCCGATACGCTGCTAACTGAATCCGATGCCCGCATCGTGATGGTGGACCGCTACCCGAAGCCCGGCGGTCACTGGAACGTTGCCTACCCGTTCGTCACGCTGCATCAGCCATCGGCGTTCTACGGCGTCAGTTCACGCGAACTCAGCAAAGGGCGCAAAGACGAAGTGGGCTTAAACAAGGGCCTGAACGAGCTGGCATCCGGAGCGGAAGTCAGCGCCTATTTCGATGAAGTCATGTTGCACCAGTTCCTGCCGACCGGTCGCGTGCAGTATTTCCCGATGTGCGAGTACGCGGGCGATGGCGAGTTCGTATCCAAACTGACGGGACAGCAGTACAAGGTAGAGGTTGGCAAGAAGTTCGTTGACGCGACCTACCTGAACACCTCGGTACCGGCTACGCATACGCCCAGCTTCTCCATAGCCGACGGCGTCCGCTTTATGCCGCTCAATGACCTGCCAAAAGTCAGCGAGCCCCCGGCGGGCTACGTCGTCATCGGTGGCGGCAAGACCGGCATCGATGCCTGCCTGTGGCTCCTTCTGCAACGGGTCGACCCCGACACGATCACCTGGATCATGCCGCGCGACGCCTGGCTGCTGGACCGGCAGAATACGCAGCCGACGCCGGAGTTTTTTGCGAGCAGCATTGGTTCGCAGGCGGCCCAGTTCGAGGCGATTGCCAAAGCAGATTCCATCGATGACCTGTTTGCCCGCCTCGAGGCCGCGGGCGTGCTGCTGCGCATCGATGAAAATGTGCAGCCGTCGATGTTTCACGCAGCCACGATCAGCAAGCTGGAACTCGCAGAATTGCGGCGTATCAAAAATATCGTGCGGCTAGGGCGGGTTACCAGTCTCGAAACTGATCGCATCGTGCTGGACGAGGGCAGTATCGAAACGAGCAGGAATCACCTGCATATCGACTGTTCCGCACGCGCAATAAGTAACCTGAAGATCAAGCCGGTCTTCGCCGGGGACACGATTACGCCGCAAACAGTCCGCTCGTACCAGCCGGCATTCAGCGCTGCGTTGATTGCCTACGTCGAGGCTAACTACGAGGACGAAGCGGAGAAGAACGATATCTGTCGCGTCGTGCCATTGCCAAACCACGACACAGACTGGATTCGTATGATGGCGGTGCTGATGCAGAATCAGCGGCGCTGGTCGCAGGAAGAAAAACTCGGCAAGTGGCTGGTCGAGAACCGCCTCGACGGCTTCAGCAAGCTGATTCGCAGCGCACCGCGGGACGATGCGGAAAAACAGGCTATGCTGCTGCGCATGCGTGAATACGCCATGCCCGCTGCCGCCAAACTACAGCAGTTCGTTGCCGAGCTGGCGGAGCGTCCGCAGCCGGCGAAAAGGAGTCATCAATGACAGAGTTTCAGGTTCGCAAAGACAATTTCGCGACGCATCGCCTCGTTCAGGATACGGACGGCAAGGCCGCGCTTGCGGCTGGCGCGGTGCGTGCAAGGGTCGAGCGATTCGCGTTCACCGCCAACAACATTACCTACGCAGTGACCGGCGACACCATTGGCTACTGGCAGTTTTTTCCGCCTGGCGGCGACGCTGCCGACGGTTGGGGCATGATCCCGGTTTGGGGGTTCGCAGAGATCGTTGAGTCGAATGTCGACGATGTGCCGGTTGGCGAGCGC
The DNA here is from genome assembly GCA_049665065.1 of Woeseia sp. Lineage (GTDB taxonomy): Bacteria > Pseudomonadota > Gammaproteobacteria > Steroidobacterales > Woeseiaceae > Woeseia. The sequence continues at coordinate 6,285 of JBATFU010000119.1, forward strand.
CTGTTCGGCTACTTTCCGCCGGCGAGCCATCTCGACATGTTGCCCACGAAAATCACCGGACAGCGAATTGTAGACGGTGCAGCGCACCGCAGCGAGCTGCCGCCGGCCTACAACAACTACACACGCGTCGCCGCAGAGCCCGGCTA
>JBATFU010000120.1:0-4630 GCA_049665065.1 Woeseia sp.
TGCTGCCACCACCAAACAACTTGACCTCGAGGCAGCTCCGCGTCGCACCCAGCTTCAGCATTTCATTGATCAGCGACTCCATTGCCGCCACGCCGTAGCGAGTGAGTAATGTCTCAACGCCGCCCCACAGCGTGTCATCAACGGAGTCGTGGCCACCCGGCAACATGAAGTGATTCATGCCACCCACGCCGCGATTCGGGTCGCGAATACAGGCTGCGACGCAGGAGCCAAGCACGGTCGTTATGACTTCGTCTTTTCCGGTAACGTAGAACTCACCGGGCTGCAGACGCGCGGCGTTCATGCCGTGAGTCTCATTCCAGACGCGCACTATGTGTTCGAAGCCGGGCAAGACCTCGTTCGATTCCTGCTCCAGCGGCATGACGGCCATCAGCCCACCTTCCGGTAGATGGTTTTTCCAACGAGCTTGAATCGCTGCGGCGCACGCAATGTCTCGGAATGCCCCAGCACCAGGTAGCCATCGTTGGGCAGCAGCTTTGCGAAACGGTCGATCAATTGCTCCTGCACGGCCTTGTCAAAATAGATAAATACATTGCGGCAGAAGATAACGTCGAACGGTCCTTTCATTGGCCAGTCGTTAATCAGGTTGAGCTGGTTGAAGGTCGTCATTGCACGCAGCTCGTCACTGACCTTGATCATCGGGTCATTGGCATCGCCATTTCTCTTGAAGAACCGCCGCAGCTGCTCAGACGTCAGGCTCCTGCCGTCCAGTTCGGTATAGATGCCGCGCCGCGCTGCGGCAATCATGGCTGAGTCCAGATCGGTAGCCAGGATTTTTGCGTCCCAGCCGGCCAGGTCCGGAATGTGCTCTGCCAGCGTCATCGCGATCGAATGCGCCTCTTCACCGCTCGAACAGCCGGCCGACCATATTCGCAAACGCCTGTGGCGCGCCATCTGGTTCTTGCGCAACGCAGGCAGCACCGTCGCGGCGAGAAAATCAAAGTGATGTTTCTCACGAAAGAAAGCTGTCTTGTTGGTTGTGACCGCATTGAAAAAATGTTCGCGCTCCTGCAGATCGCCGAGCGTCAGCAGGTCGATGTATTCGCGGAAGTTTTCGAGCTCCAGAGCGCGCAGGCGACCCGACAGCCGCCGATAAACAAGCAGCCGCTTGGATTCATCGACACTGATGCCGGTTGACTTCAGGATCAACTGGCGCAATTCCTGAAACTCCGCTTCACCAAGCGAGTATTCGCGGCGGGAGCGCGGCAGGTAGCGTCGATCTGCAGCGGCTGCGGCCTGCCCGGCTTTCGAATCAGACACTGCCATCGCCTTCTTCGAACAGCAGCGCATAGCTGCAGGTGCGATCGGTCTTTGCCGCTGTCTCGGGATCGCCGAGCACCGTATCGAACATGAAGCGTTCCTGCTCCATCGTGAAGCTTTGCCGCGAGCGCTGCAGGAACTCCGACCAGGCCAGGCGATTCCCACCCGCCTCGTCCGCCTCAATGTATTCGGCGAGCAGCGTCAGATTTTTGCGGACGTTATCAATCTGCTGGTCCAGCCGATCCGCAAACTGCATGCGCAGCACGACACCATTGACGCGTTCGCGCAGTTGCCGGTGCAAACCCGTCGCGGAACTGGTCGTGGCATTCGCCGCTGCATCGTTCTCATCAGGACTGATCCTGCTGATGAGATCAGCCGCAGCAATGAGGTCCTCGGCCAGCAGGCCCGATTCGCGTTTCGCGCCTTTCATCGCAGCAGCGAGCTGACGGATGCATAGCTCGATGTAGCGGCCGTAGTCCGGATTTTCCAAAGTCTCATCCATGTTATTCAGAACACCGGGCACAGGTCGTCGATATCGGCGTCTGCCACCTGCGACGACGCAAACGTGATGCGGCAGCCAAGCCCTGCCAGTGCGAGCGCATGCGGCAGCTCGCCGTCATCCGCACTCCAGTGAATGTCACGCCCGGCCGCACGCGCGCTGTTGGCGTAGGCAACGAGCAGCTGCAATGCCGCGGTATCGACATGCTGCACGGCACTGGCATCGATCACCGCCGGTGCTGCTTCAAGCGCGCTTTGCAGCGCCCCAATGGTTTGAATCGTTACGCGGGCGTCGAGTGCCAGCCTGTTGCGGTCATCCGCAGCGGTCGAGGCGGTGCCCGCACCAATGCCGGTGGTCGTCAGCGATGATGCTGAATCGTCAACCATGCGGGTGACTGCGGGCATGGCTTGCGTATTGCCTTTACTGCCCGCGTTCCGACCGGATTTCTTATCCGAAGTCTTGCATGCAACTGCGGCTTTGCCGGCGCGCTTTCGCGTCGCCGATTTTGCCACTTGCTTTTTGCCTGCTTTAGCCACAACGAACGTCCTTATTCATCGGTCGCTCCGGGAATCGACGGCACCCCCGGGCGGCCTGCAATGGATCAGAATTCTTCCCATTCCTGATCCGCGAAATCATCCACAAGCAGCTTGCCGGCCGCGTGGCGTTTCGAACCTGCCATCGTCTTCTCCTGCGCCGCGCTATCGTTCCAGGGCCGCCGCGCCGCACGACGCTCCGGCCCGCTATGCGCAGGCTGGCTCGGCGCTCTGACAGCGCGTGACTGGAAAAACGCCATCATGCGATTGAGATCGTTGGCCTGGCCGCCGAGCGATTCGCTGGCTGCCGCCGCCTCTTCGACGAGCGCGGCATTCTGCTGCGTCAACTCATCCATTTGCATGATCGATTTGCAGACCTCGCTGATGCCGGTCGACTGCTCCTGGCTGGCTGCCGCAATCTCCCCGACAATGTCAGTAACCTGCTGCACGCCTTTGACGATTTCCTCGAGCACGGCGCCGGACTTGTTGACAAGCCGCGAGCCTTCTTCGACCTTGCCGCCGCTGTCATTGATCAGCGCTTTAATTTCGCGGGCAGCGGTTGCACTGCGTCCGGCCAGGTTGCGCACCTCGCTGGCGACAACGGCGAAACCACGCCCCTGTTCGCCGGCGCGCGCCGCTTCAACGGAAGCGTTTAGCGCCAGCAGGTTGGTCTGGAACGCAATTTCATCGATAACGCCGATGATGTCGGAGATCTTCCTGCTTGAATCGTTGATCTCGCGCATGGCACGCACGGCGCGACTGACAACATCACCGCCGTTTTCGGCCTGCTCCCGCGCAGACTGCGCGAGCTGATTGGCGTCCACGGCGTTCTGCGCGTTTTGCCGAACCGTAGTCGTCATTTGCTCCATGCTCGCTGCGGTTTCCTCGAGGCTTGCCGCCTGCTCTTCGGTGCGCTGGCTGAGATTGAGGTTGCCCTGCGAAATCTCCTCAACACCTGTCTTGACGAGAGCCGCAGACTCGCGAATGCCGCCTACCACTTCCGTCAGCTTCTGCACGGTCGCATTTGCATGATGCTTCAGCTCACCGAACGAGCCCTGGTATTCCGCATCGATGGTTTCGTCGAGGTTGCCACCGGCAATTGCGCTAAGCACGCGCAACGTATCGTCAATAACGCGCTCTGCCACATCAACGAGCTGATTTATCGTCTCGGAAACCTGCCTGAAGAACCCGGTCTTGTCATCAATGGCAATGCGTTTGCCGAGATCGCCTGCCAGTGCGCTACCCACGACGTGGTGCACTTCGTTCTCCATCGCCACTTCCTGCGTGCGATCGGTCCATTCGATAACGGAACCGATGCGCGTGTTGTTCTCGCCGGTGACCGGGTTGACGACAATCTTCATTGTGCGTCCGCCGATTAGCACCTCGGACACATGCTCGTCGAGCACATCTTCGATGAAGCGTCCACGTCCAGCGTCATTTAATCCCAGGCTATCGATATTGCTGCCCGGTAGCGCGCTGACATCAAACTCGGGGAGGTCCTTCCGAATGTCGTTTTGCGCTTCTGCGAACAGCGACTCGATCGCGGCATTCATGTAGACGATCTGGTCATCGTTGTCGACAATCATGACGTTGCCATCGACGTTGTTCAGCGCCTGGCGAATACGGGAGTTCTCCGCAAAGACCTCGCGATCCGCCTTGATGCGATCCTGCAGCTTCCGATGCATGTGCAATACGTCAGCAAACACACCGGTTGCAGGCTCAAGCTCATCAAGTTGCAATTCGAGGCCGTCGTTGGCGATCGAATCAACGAGCGTCTTGAGACGCTGCGGATCGGCGCCGAGCTGGCTCAGAATGGTCTGCGACATTGCGAAACCGAAGACAGCGGCATAGATGAGCATGCCCAGCGACGCAAGTACGATGAGCCGCACTTCGCTTGATGCGGCGCCGTGCAGTTCCGTAATCCCGGCCCGCAGGTCCGTTGCAAGCCGTTGCCCCATGCCGTTCAACACTTCCAGTTTCTCGGCCTGCACGCGAAGCCATTCGTTTGCGCTAACGTCGAATCCAACGGACGCAGGCTTGTCAAATACGGCTGCGCGCATCCGCAGCGTCTGTTCGAAAGCCGGTGCTTCCAGTGCTTTCGCGAAGGTCGCGTTCTGTGCCGCCGTCGCCAGTTTTTGGAAATTACCGAGGTAGATCTGCTCTGCGGCGATCGTCGACTGCAGCTGGTCATGGGCTTCGCCCGTTATTGCGTTCTGCACAAGAGACCTGGTCAGAATTGCTGCTTCGAGCGCAGCGCTTTCCTTGCTCTGCAGGAACGCCGCAAAGGCTGAACCGCTGTTATTAATGCGGCCATCCGTAC
>JBATFU010000121.1:0-9231 GCA_049665065.1 Woeseia sp.
GGGTGGTATCAATGGGCTCCTGCGCGAACGGCGGTGGCTATTACCACTATTCCTACGCCGTCGTGCGCGGTTGCGACCGCATCGTACCGGTGGATGTTTACGTGCCAGGCTGCCCGCCAACGGCGGAAGCGCTGGTTTACGGTTTGATCCAGCTACAGAAAAAAATTCGCCGTACCAACACCATTGCCCGGTAACGCGATAACAAAATGACAGAACAATACGAGACTCTGGCGGCTCGCATGGAAGAGCGCTTTGCAGACAATGTCACGCGTGTGGCATCGACCTGCGGCGAGCTGACGTTCGAAGTCGCGAAAGATGCGTTGCTGGACGTCGCAACCGCCATTCGTGACGAGTTCGAGTTCGAGCAGCTCATCGATGTCTGCGGCGTTGACTACCTGACTTACGGCAAGGACGAATGGATAACGGAGCAGGCCACCGAATCTGGCTTCAGTCGCGGCGTTGTTCGCGAGCCCGTTATTCTTGATGAATCCGACACCTTTGATGCGCGCCGGTTTGCCGTCGTTTATCACTTGCTGTCAGTTCAGCACAACCTGCGCTTGCGCTTGCGGGTTTTCACCGGCACCGAGAATCCGCCGCTCATCAAATCGCTGGTGCCGGTATGGAATTCCGCCAACTGGTTCGAACGCGAGGCATTCGATCTCTTTGGCGTGTTGTTTGAAGGCCATCCGGATCTGCGACGCGTGCTGACCGACTACGGCTTCATCGGCCATCCGTTCCGCAAGGACTTTCCGCTGTCGGGCAATGTCGAGGTCCGCTATGACGCTGAGAAGGGCCGGGTTGCCTACCAGCCTGTCAGCATTGAACCGCGCACGCTGGTGCCGCGCGTTATCCGCGACGACAACCGTTACAACCCCGATTTGAAGGACGTCGCAAGCGATGGCTGAAATCCAGAATTACACGATGAACTTTGGTCCGCAGCATCCGGCGGCACACGGCGTACTGCGCCTGGTGCTCGAGATGGACGGCGAAGTCATTCAAAAGGCTGATCCGCACGTCGGCCTGCTGCATCGTGGTACCGAGAAACTGGCGGAATCCAAACCGTACAGCCAGAGCATCGGTTACATGGATCGTCTCGATTACGTCTCGATGATGTGCAACGAGCACGGTTACGTGCTCGCGATAGAAAAATTATTGGGCATAAAGCCGCCGCCGCGCGCGCAATACATCCGCGTCATGTTCGATGAGATCACGCGCATCCTGAACCACCTGATGTGGCTCGGAGCACATGGCCTCGATATTGGCGCGATGACGATGTTCCTGTATTGCTTCCGCGAACGCGAAGACCTGATGGACTGCTACGAGGCCGTATCAGGCACGCGCATGCATGCGACCTACTATCGGCCGGGCGGGGTCTATCGTGACCTTCCGGAAACAATGCCGAAATACCAGGCATCCAAATGGCGCAAGCAAAAAGACGTTGACAGCCTCAACGAAGCGCGCAGCGGCTCAATGCTCGATTTTATCGAGGCGTTTACCAAAAAGTTTCCGGGCTGTGTCGATCAGTACGAGACCTTGCTGACCAACAATCGGATCTGGAAGCAGCGCACCGTCAATATTGGCGTTGTGACGCCCGAGCGTGCCCTGGCACTCGGCTTCACCGGCCCAATGATTCGTGGCTCGGGCATCGAATGGGATCTGCGCAAGAAACAGCCGTACGCCGTCTACGACAAAATGGATTTCGACATCCCCGTGGGCGTCAACGGCGATTGCTATGACCGCTACCTCGTGCGGGTCGAAGAAATGCGCCAGTCGAATCGCATCATTGAACAATGCATCGAATGGCTGCGCGCCAATCCGGGTCCGGTCATGGTCGACGATCACAAGATCGTGCCGCCGACTCGTGTTGAGATGAAAGACGACATGGAGTCTTTGATTCATCACTTCAAATTATTTACAGAAGGGTACTCGGTGCCGGCCGGCGAAGCCTATGCCGCCGTCGAGGCGCCGAAGGGCGAGTTCGGCGTGTACATGATTTCAGACGGTGCCAATAAACCCTATCGCGTCAAAGTACGCGCGCCGGGATTCGCCCACATCGCCGCCATGTCGGAAATGGTGGAAGGCCACATGCTGGCCGACGTGGTTGCCGTTATCGGTACCCAGGACATCGTATTTGGTGAGATCGATCGATGAGTGAAGCGCAGGTTTTGTCGCACCACGTGCGCGAAGAAATTGACCGCTGGACGGCGCGCTTCCCCGCGGAGCAAAAACGCTCGGCGGTCATCGGTGCGCTGCATGCGGCGCAGCACGAGAACAAGGGCTTCCTGACCACGGAACTCATGGATGGCGTTGCCGAATACCTCGGCCTGCCGCCGATCCAGGTTTATGAAGTCGCCAGTTTTTATTCGATGTTCCAGACGAAGCCGGTTGGCCGCCACGATGTCGCGATTTGCACCAACGTGTCATGCATGCTGCGCGGTGCGGACGATATCGTCGCCCATGTCGAGCGCAGGCTGGGCATCAAGACGGGTGAGAGCACGCCGGACGGCCGCGTGTTTCTTAAAAAAGAAGAAGAGTGTCTCGCGGCCTGCTGCGGTGCGCCGATGATGATGGTCGATCACAAGTATCACGAAAACCTGACGACTGAGCGGGTTGACGAAATTCTGGACGGGCTGGACTGATGGCCTTTGAGAAAAACCTCGTATGCTGGAATACGTTCGACTCGCCCGAGTCATGGACGCTTAAAACCTATGAAGCGCATGGCGGTTACGAGTCGTGGCGCCGCATTCTGAAGGGCGAGCTGACGCCGGAACAGATCATCGACGAAGTCAAAGCGTCCGGCCTGCGTGGCCGTGGTGGCGCCGGCTTCCCGACCGGGCTCAAGTGGAGCTTCATGCCGCGTACCGCGCCGGTACAGAAATACCTCGTCTGCAACTCGGACGAAAGCGAGCCGGGCACCTGCCATGATCGCGAAATTCTGCGCGGCAATCCGCACGCGCTGGTTGAAGGTATGGCGATTGCGGCTTACGCAATGGGCGCGACGGTGGCTTACAACTACGTGCGTGGCGAATTCATGGACGAGCCGTTCCCGCGCTTTGAAGGCGCGCTTAAAGAAGCCTATGACGCAGGTCTCCTCGGCAAGAACATTCAGGGTTCTGGCATCGACTTCGACCTGTACGCATTCCTTGGCGCCGGTGCTTACATTTGCGGCGAAGAAACCGCGCTGATCGAATCGCTCGAGGGCAAGCAGGGCAAGCCGCGGTTTAAACCGCCGTTTCCCGCCAACTTCGGTCTGTATGGCAAACCGACAACGATCAACAACACGCAGAGTCTTGCGAGCGTGCCGATGATTCTGCGCAAAGGCGCGGCGTGGTTCGCCGGGCTGGGTCCGGAAAATTCGGGTGGCACCGCGCAGTTCTCAGTGAGCGGTCACATCGAGAAGCCCGGCAATCACGAGTTGCCGATGGGTATTCCTTTCAAGGACCTGCTCGAATTATGCGGCGGCGTCTGGAAAGGGCGCAGGTTGAAAGCGGTCATTCCGGGTGGCTCGTCGGTGCCGGTACTGCCGGCTGACATCATCATGGACTGCACGATGGACTACACGTCGCTGCAAAAAGCCGGTTCGTCCTTCGGCACCGGTGCGGTCATGGTGATGGACGACACGACCTGCATGGTTCGCGTGCTGCGCCGCATTTCGCGTTTTTACATGGCAGAGTCCTGCGGACAATGCACGCCATGCCGCGAAGGCACGGGCTGGTTGTACCGCATGCTGTCGCGCATCATCGACGGCGAAGGCCGCCTCGAGGATCTCGACCGCCTGGTGCAGGTTGCTAACAAAATAGAAGGCCACACAATTTGCGCGCTCGGTGATGCCGCAGCGTGGCCGGTGCAAAGTTTTCTGCGCCATTTTCATCACGAGTTTGAGTACATGGTGGAACACCGCGGCCGCAGCATCGTCGAGGGTAATGCCGAGGCAGCCGCATGAGCGACGATACCGTAAATATTGAAGTCGACGGCAAGCCGGTCGAAGCGAAGAAAGGGCAGATGGTCATTGAGGTGACCGATCGTATCGGCGCCTACGTGCCGCGATTTTGCTACCACGAGAAACTGAGCATCGCGGCCAATTGCCGCATGTGTCTCGTTGAAGTCGAGAAAGCGCCGAAGCCGCTGCCGGCCTGCGCCACGCCCGTCAACGAAGGCATGAAGATTTTCACGCGCTCGCCGAAAGCTATCGCCGCACAAAAAGCGACGATGGAATTCCTGCTGATCAATCACCCGCTGGATTGCCCGATCTGCGACCAGGGCGGTGAGTGCGAACTGCAGGATCTCGCGATGGGGTACGGTCGCGACATTTCGCGTTACAACGACGGCAAGCGCGTCGTGAAAGACAAGGATCTCGGTCCTCTCGTCTCAACCGACATGACACGCTGCATTCACTGCACGCGTTGCGTGCGCTTCAGCCAGGAAATTGAAGGGCTGCAGGAGCTTGGCACCGTCGGCCGCGGCGAGAACATGCGGATCAGCATGTACATCGAAAAGGCCGTCGATCATGAGTTGTCTGCAAATATTGTCGATCTGTGCCCGGTCGGTGCCCTGAACAACAAGCCGTACCGTTACAGCGCGCGCGCCTGGGAAATGGTCCAGCACGCAACAGTCTCGCCGCATGACTGCGTCGGTTCCAATATGTACGCACACGTCCTGCGCGGCACCGTCAAGCGCATCGTGCCGCGTGAGAACGAAGAGATTAATGAAACCTGGATTGCCGATCGCGATCGCTTCAGCTACCAGGGAATTTACAGCGATGAAAGATTGCCGCAGCCGCGCATGAAAGTGGACGGCCACTGGCAAAACGTGAATTGGGAAAGCGCGCTCGAGAAGCTCGCGGACGTGCTGCGTGCGAGTAACAAAGACAAGATCGGCATCTTGGCGGCACCGACCGCCACGCTGGAAGAAGCGCACCTGCTGGCGCGCATTGCCGACAGCCTTGGTACCTCGAATATCGATCATCGCCTGCGGCAGCGTGATTTCGCGGACGAGGACAACGACCCGCTAATGCCGAGCCTCGGTTGCAGTATCGCGGAGCTTGAGTCACGCGATGCGATTCTCGTTGTCGGTTCGAACCTGCGTCACGAAGTGCCGATCATCGCGCATCGCGTGCGCAAGTCAGCCATTGCCGGTGGCAAGGTTGCGTTCGTTAATCGCGAGCGCTACGCGTACCACTTCCCGGTTGCGCATTACCTCGAAGATGCAGCGCTTGTCGCGCAGCTTTCCGGTATTGCCGCTGCACTCGGCAAAAGCGGCAAACTGCCAGCCTCTGTGAGTCAGTTATGCAGCGGCGTTAAGCCAAGCGCCGAGCAGCAGGCGATTGCCGACATGCTGAGCTCGGCGAGTAACGGTCACGTGCTGCTTGGCAACATCGCTGGTCGCCATCCGGCTTATTCTGCTTTGCGTGCGCTGGCTGCGGCCATCGGCGAGATGAGCGGATCCGGCGCTGGTAGCATTTCCGAAGGGCCGAACGCGGCCGGTGCCTGCCTCGCTGGCGTGTTGCCGCATCGCGCAGCCGGCGGCGCCGCGCGACCTGCGAAGGGCATGAACGCACAGGAATTGATTGCTGCCGAGCTCGATGCCTGCCTGTTGTTTGCCGTTGAGCCCGACAGTGACCTTGCGGACGCTGATGCCGTTGCGAAACTGGCAGGACAGGATTTTGTCGCCGCGTTCACGAGCTACGACTCACCGTCACTGCGAGAGGTTGCTGACCTGTTGCTGCCGATCGGTACGTTTGCAGAAACGTCTGGCACCTTCATTAGTGGCGAGGGCCGCTGGCAGAGTTTCCGTGGCGTCGCAAACCCGGTTGCAGAAGCGCGGCCGGGCTGGAAGGTATTGCGCGTGCTCGGCAATCTGCTGAATCTTGACGACTGCGACTACCAGACCAGTGAAGAGGTTCGCGACGAATTGCAGGCTGCAGTGGCGGGCGCTGCCAAGGGCAAATCGACTTACGCAGGAACAAAGCCCTTGCCGAAAGCAAATGGCGCCGATGCGACGAGTGAAACGCTGGATGTGCCGATGTATGCGGTCGACGGACTGGTACGCCGTGCAACCGCCTTGCAGCGCACGCCGGAAGCGCGCCGCAGTCGAGGGGAGGGCACGTCCTGATGAGTGCGCTGGTTCCACAGTTTGCGCTCGACATCTGGAACTCGCTGCCGCCGATGGTGCAGAACGTGACCGTCATTACGTCACAGATCCTGGTGGTAACTGTGGCTGTCATCCTGACCGTCGCATTCTCGACTTATTTTGAACGCAAGATCATTGGCTACATGCAGGGCCGCGTCGGTCCGAATCGCGTCGGACCGTGGGGGCTTCTGCAACCGTTTGCCGACGTTATCAAGCTGCTGATCAAAGAAGTGATCGTGCCCACGCGCTCGAATCGCTTTCTCTTTATTATTGCGCCGCTGCTGTCGATTATTCCGGCGCTTGCGACCTGGGCAGTCGTACCGTTACATCCAACGTTTGTCATTGCCGATATCGATGCCGGTCTTTTGTACGTTCTCGCGCTGACCTCGGTAGGCGTTTATGGCGTGATCCTCGCGGGTTGGGCGACAAACTCAAAATACGCGTTTCTCGGGGCGATGCGCTCGGCGGCCCAGATCGTCGCCTACGAAATCGCGATGGGTTTTGCATTGGTTGGCGTCCTGATGGCCGCTGGAAGTCTGAACCTTGGCGAGATCGTCCGCGCTCAGGCAGGCGGCTTTAGTCAGTGGTTCATACTGCCGCTGCTGCCCTTGTTCCTCGTCTACTGGATTTCCGGTGTTGCCGAGACTAACCGTGCGCCGTTCGATGTCGCGGAGGGCGAATCGGAAATCGTAGCCGGCTTCCACGTCGAATATTCCGGCGTCGCGTTTGCGGTGTTCTTCCTCGCCGAATACGCAAACATGGTGCTGATCTCGGCGCTGACGTCGATCTTCTTCCTCGGCGGCTGGGCATCACCGTTCGAAGGCTGGTCCTTCCTTGGCGAAGACAGCATCCTGCGCGAGCCGGGTTTCTTCTGGCTCGCCATCAAGATTTCTTTCTTCATGTTCACCTTCTTCTGGTTGCGGGCGACGTTCCCGCGCTACCGTTACGACCAGATCATGCGTCTGGGCTGGAAGGTGTTTATCCCGATCACGATCATCTGGATCGCGGTCGAAGGTTTCATGGCCTGGATGCGCTGGGGTCCATGGTCAGGTATGGCGGGTTAAGGCAATGAGCAGGATAAGCAGTTACATCAAGACATTCGCGCTGTGGGAATTGTGGCAGGGCTTGTCGGTAACATTCCGCAACTTTTTCCGGAAGCCCGTAACGGTGTACTACCCGGAAGAGAAGACGCCGCAGTCACACCGTTTTCGTGGCCTGCATGCGCTGCGCCGCTATCCGAATGGCGAAGAACGCTGCATTGCCTGCAAGCTGTGCGAAGCGGTATGCCCGGCGCTCGCGATTACGATTGAGTCAAATGTTGGCGAAGACGGCACACGCCGCACGTCGCGCTATGACATCGACCTGTTCAAATGCATTTACTGCGGCTTTTGTGAAGAAGCCTGTCCCGTTGACGCCATCGTGGAAACCCGTTTGCACGAGTACCACATGGAGAAGCCGGGCGAGAACATCATGACCAAAGACAAGCTGCTGGCCGTTGGCGACAAGTACGAAGCCATGATTTCGGCCGACAAAGCAGCGGACGCGAAATACCGCTAAGGGGTTATAAGACTTGTTCCACGCAATTCTCTTTTACTCGTTTGCCGCCGTTTTGATTGGCGCGGCGCTCGGCGTGATCTTTTCGAAGAACCCGGTGCACGCGGTCATGTTCCTCGTGCTCGCGTTTTTTCAGAGCGCGGTACTGTGGCTGCTCGCCGAAGCAGAGTTTCTCGCTATCGTGCTTGTGCTGGTTTACGTCGGCGCAGTGATGGTGCTGTTCCTGTTCGTCGTCATGATGCTCGACATCAACGTGGAAGAAGTGAAGGGCGGGTTTACTCGCTACGCGGGCCTCGGGCTTGCCGTCGCCGGCCTGATGGTGGTTGAGCTCATCAATCTCGTCTGGATGAAGAGTAAAGGCGTGCTGGGCGACAACAGTTTTGCGGCAACGCCGGAAGGCTACAGCAATACCAAGGCACTGGGTGCGGTGCTGTATACCGAGCACGTTTACGCGTTCGAGATCGCAGCAGTCATTCTGCTGCTCGCCATTGTTGCGGCTATCACGCTGACGATGCGCAAGCGCCCGGGCCTCAAATCGCAGAACATCGCCAAACAGGTTGCTGTCAATCCGAAGGACCGTGTACGCATCGTTAAAGGCATGGACACGGAGAAAGCGAAATGATCGGGCTGCAGCACTACCTGACGATGTCGGCGATCCTGTTCACGCTGGCTGTTGCCGGTATTTTTATCAATCGTCGTAACCTGATCCTGCTGCTGATGTGCATTGAGCTGATGCTGCTCGCGGTCAACTTCAATTTTGTTGCTTTCTCGCGCCATCTGGGCGATGAGACCGGCCAGGTCTTCGTATTCTTTATTCTGACGGTAGCGGCTGCTGAAGCTGCGATCGGTCTCGCCATTCTCGTGGTGTTGTTCCGCAATCGACGCTCCATCAATGTCCAGGAACTGGACTCGATGAAGGGTTAGCCTTCAAGGATTCTCACGGCACATGCACAGTATTCACCTAACCATCGTCCTGGCCCCGCTTCTCGCAGCGATAGTGGCCGGACTGTTCGGACGGCAGATCGGCCGTGCCGGCGCGCACTGGATCACGATCCTTGCGGTTGGCCTGTCGTGCCTGTTGTCGTTCGTGGTGCTGAAGCATCTCTATTTCGACGGTGGCCAGGCAGAGAATTACAGCCTCTACACCTGGGCAGTGACGGACGGCCTGCGCATGGAGGTCGGCTTTCTCATCGACCGCCTGACGGCACTGATGATGGTCGTGGTCACGTTTGTCTCGCTGATGGTGCACATCTACACGATCGGCTACATGCACGAAGATCCTGGCTACCAGCGCTTCTTCAGTTACATCTCGCTGTTCACGTTCTCGATGCTGATGCTCGTCATGTCGAACAACTTCCTGCAGCTGTTCTTCGGCTGGGAAGCGGTGGGGCTGGTGTCGTACCTGCTGATTGGCTTCTGGTTCAAGCGCGAGACGGCAATTTTCGCAAATTTGAAAGCCTTCCTCGTCAACCGCGTCGGCGACTTCGGGTTCATCCTTGGTATATCCGGCGTGGTGATGTTCACGAATTCGCTGGACTACGCCACGGT
>JBATFU010000122.1:0-2143 GCA_049665065.1 Woeseia sp.
TAACGACTCCGATCCGGAAAACGATCCGTTGACAGTCGACTCGGTCACGATGCCAGCCAACGGCATGGCCTTCATTGTCGATAACATGGTTGACTATGAGCCAAACATGAACTTCGTGGGAACCGACAGCTTCCAGTACACGATCAGTGACAACTACGGTAACGAAGCAACTGCGACGGTAAGCATCACTGTCTATCCGGTTGACCCTGCAGACGCGGACGGAGACCGGGTCAAAGGCAGCGGCAAGCTTAACTCGATTCACGTCGACAACAGCGACAGCGACAGCGATAGCGATAGCGACACCATCAGCTTCACCATTGATGCGAAGCGCAAGAAAGACAGCAATGAAATCAAGGGTAAGCTGAAGCTGCATGACAAGGATCTGGACATCAAGATCGATGCGAAGGAAATCACCTACTTCGGTCCGGTCCAGGGTAACTGCGGCATGATCGACAACGGCGACGACGGCACGTTCATCGTCGAAGTCCGCGGCATTGGCAAGTTCGAGCAAGGCAAAGCCAAGACCGAAAATGCCGAATTCAAGGCTTGCGTAGTGGACAGCGATCCGCTCGACTCGAAGGGCAAGAAGACCGTCAAGGGCGGCGACTTCGACCGCTTCCATCTCGAGTGCATCAAAGACACCTGCGCCTACAACACCGACGATCGCATCTTGAATGACGACGTCATTGACAAGGGCAACATCCAGGTCCAGATGACGGAAGGCGCCCAGAGCAGCGCTGCAGGTGCCAATGCATCGGCGCCTCAATCGCAGGGTGGTTCGTCGTCGGCTGCGACAGAAGATGATGGCACCGCCTCAACGGTGTTCATCGAGCCAGCCCTCCTAAGCGAAGGTGTAGTGGGCCAGCTTGAAGTCTTGAAAATCAACGCCTACGACGCCAACTTCCGGCCGGTTGTGGGTCAGGCAGTAACGCTGACCCAGACAGCACCGGACGGGACGCAAGTAACGTTGCAGGGCATTACCGGCCTTACCGGAGCGGCGCTGATCAACGTTGTGATCAGCCCGGTGACGTCATCGTTCGACGCGACAGTAAATGGCGTTTCGAGCAACGGCGTAAGCATCAAGCCGATCGGCCTGTAAGGTTTTACAGAAGCGGAAGCTGCTGATTGGCGGCTGACAATGTCAATCAGCAGCATTAGCAAGCTGCAGTAATAGCTCAGCAAAACTGGGCACACGGCCGGGGACTCAAGTCCCCGGCTTTTTTTATGGCCAATGAAACGCCAACTATTTACCGAGTTCCGTCGGGTAAGCGGGAGCCTCATCCGGCACCGGATCACGGAAGCTCTGAAGCTCCTGCATGACTTCCTGAATCGCCGCTTCAAGCTGCGTATCGCGTCCTGCATTGGTCGCGATAGGATCAAGCGGCACCTCGATGTCCGGTGCCACGCCTTCATTCTCCACGCTCCACTTGTGGTCGGCGTCGTAGAAACGGAAGAACGGTACGGTCAGGTAGCCGCCATCGATCAAATCCGGATTAAAGGCAATACCGATCAGGCCGCCCCAGGTGCGGGTGCCCAGCAGCTTGCCGATGCCGAGCTCGCGGAATGAGTACGGCAGATAGTCACCGCCGGAGCCGGCGTCCTGGTCGATCAGCATCAGCTTGGGCCCGTGGATCGCACCTGCGGGTGTGTTGTAGACCATGCCGTCACGATCCTTCCAGCCGGACAGGTGCTGGCGACTCAGTACATCAGTGATGTAGTTTGCCGCCTGGCCGCCACCGTTGGAGCGCTCGTCGAGAATCATCGCGTCCTTGTCGAGCTGCGCGAAAAACATGCGGTTGAAAAAGGTGTATCCCGCGCCGGCTGTGTTCGGCAAGTAGACGTAGCCAACTTTGCCGTTGCTGGCTTTATCGACGGCCGCGCGATTCTCTTCCACCCAGTGCCACAGGCGCAATTCACGTTCTGAGCCTGTCGGTTCGATAACAATATCTCGCGCGTCGCGTCCATCAGCACGCGGTCCGACACGCAGCGTCACCTGCTGGCCTTCCGTACCCTGCAGGAATTCGAAAATATTGTCGTTGCCATCGATGCTGCGACCATTCACGGCAAGAATGTACTCGCCCTCTTCCGCTTGATTGCCGGGCGTTGCCAGCGGCGCGCGCACAAACGGATTCCAGCTTTCGCC
>JBATFU010000123.1:0-16817 GCA_049665065.1 Woeseia sp.
GACAAGCTCAGGCTGATCGACTGCGCAGAAGCAGCGCTCGATATCGATCGCCCGTCTGATCTGGAGGCGTTGCTTTAGCCCGGCCTAGCCGTGCGCGGCGCAACGTTCGCAGTTCACCCAGCCGGACGTGCCGTTGACGTAGTGTTCTTTCTTCCAGATCGGCAGCCGCACTTTGACCTCGTCGATGATGTAGCGACACGCATCGAATGCCGCATCACGATGCGCAGCCGACACTCCAACCCAAACTGCACAATCGCCGATCTCCAGCATGCCACTCCGGTGTACGCACTCGGCATGCAGAATATCGAAGCGCGCCAGGGCCTCGCGAATGACGTGCTCACCCTCGGTAACGGCGACGGGTGCGTACGCTTCGTATTCCAGCCGGGTAACGGCATGGCCTTCGTTGTGATTGCGAATCCAGCCTTCGAAGGCCGCATAGGCGCCGGCCCTGTCGTCGTGGAGTCCCGCGCGCAGTGACTCGGGATCGATGGCGTCCTGCGTCATGCGCATCATGTCAGCCACCGGCCACGGGCGGAAACAGCAGCACGGTGTCGCCATCGCTGACTGGCGTATCCCAGTTCACCATCTCGTCATTGACGGCGACCTTGCAATGGCCCAGCGGCTCCGTCGCGCCGTGACGCTCTGCCAGGGCATGGAAAACATCGGCCGTCGTGGCGACGTCCAGCTGCACAGTTTCTGCATCGCGCCCGGCATGCTCGCGAAACATGGCGAAGTAACGCACGGTCAGGGATTTCATACTGCGGCCGCCTGCAGGGAGCTGCGCGCGAGGTCTTCCGGCGTATTAACGTTGTCGAGCCACGCGGGATCGTTCTGCGTCAGTAAACAACTGTTCGAGCGAATCATGATTTTTCGCGGGCAGGCGACGCCGTCATGCACGAAGCCGTCCAGCAACTGGCGCGCACCCGGTTCGTAGATTGCGCACAGCGGTTCTGGCAGCTCATTGTGACTGCTGCGAAACGCCGTGAAGGGGCGATGCGCATCGCGTCCGGCGATCAGTGCTTGCAGTGTGTCGGACGTAACGTTCGGCAAATCACAGGCCATCACGAGCCACGCGACCTGCGGGTCGAAGTCCATCGCCGACAGGATTCCGGCAAGCGGGCCAAGGCCCTCGTATTCGTCATTGATCAACGGATAGCGGGCGCGCACGGCATCGGGCTGCGCGGCGCGGGCTGACACGAATGCCTGCTCCACCTCTGCGCCGACGATGCGCATTGCGTAGTCGAGCTGGGTTTCATTGCCGTGCCTGAGCAGCGCCTTGTCGCTGCCCATGCGCCGACTCTCGCCGCCTGCCAGCACGAGCCCGAACAGCACCGGCGTTTCGTTAACCATGGAAATCCTGCTTGCCGCCCGTCTTCTCGATAAGACGCGTCTCCGTAATGCGGATGTGGTGCGACAGCGCCTTGCACATGTCATACACCGTCAGCGCGGCGATGCTTGCGCCTGTCAGCGCCTCCATCTCAACGCCGGTGCGATGATGCACCTTGCAGCGGCAGTCGATTACTGCCCGTTGCTGCTCGTCGACATGTATTTCGATCTTGCAGTTGGTAAGGCCCAATGGGTGACAAAACGGAATGAGTTCATGCGTGCGCTTTGCGCCCATGACGCCGGCAATGATCGCCGTTGTGAACACGGGTCCCTTGGCCGTTTCGATGTCACCATTCACGAGTCGCGCTGCCACTTCCGGCGGAAACTCCACGTAGCAGCGTGCGTGTGCTTCGCGCAGCGTTGCCTGTTTATCGCTGACATCGACCATTGCAGGCTGATTGCGTTCGTCGATATGGCTGAGTTTACTCATTGGGGTTCCGGAAATTTTCAGAAAAGTTACTGCGCGGGGCACGCCGCAAGCGCGGCATTCAACCGCCCATGCGGTACATCTCGACTTTGCGCAGCGGATGCTCGGTTACGGTCGCCTGACCCCTTAGTTCACTGTAGCGGTCCTGCCTTTGCAGCCAGCAGGCGCGCAGCAATTCCTCGAGTTCGGCGTCGCTCGCGCCTCCGCGCAAGGGCTCGCGCAGTGCCAGGCCCGACGTTGCGAACAGGCAGGTGTAAAAAACGCCATCGGCAGATAACCGCGCCCGGCTGCAGTCACCGCAAAACGGCTCAGTAACGGAAGAGATGAAACCGACCTCGCCAGCGCCATCGCGATACCGGTAGCGGCTCGCCACTTCACCGACATAATCACGACCGACGGGCACGAGCGGCCAGCGTGCATCGATGCGGTCACGCAAATCGCGCGACGGTACGACCTGGTCAAGTCGCCAGCCGTTGCGATTGCCCACATCCATGAACTCAATCAGGCGCACCACGTGACCGGTGCCACGAAAGTGTTCAAGCACATCGAGCACGTTGTGGTCGTTGATGCCGCGTTGCACGACGGTATTGATCTTGATGGGTCGCAGACCGACTTTTTCCGCGGCCGCGATGCCATCGAGCACGGCTGGCAGGTCGCCACGATTACCGCTCATGTGCCGAAACAGCGTTTCGTCGAGGCTGTCGAGACTGACCGTAACGCGGTCGAGCCCGGCCTCCGCCAGCGCCTGCGCATAGTTGGCCAGCAGGGTACCGTTTGTGGTCAGCGCGAGATCGTCGATACCAGGAATGTCGCGCAGACGTCGGACGAGCGCCGGTACGCTCTTGTCCAGCAACGGTTCGCCGCCCGTCAGGCGCAGCTTGCTGACGCCGAGACGCGCAGCGATGCCGGCGAGCTTCACGATCTCATCGTGATCGAGCCGCTCATTGCGCTGCAGGAACTGGTAGTCCGCATGAAACGTCGTTTCCGGCATGCAATACGGACAACGGTAGTTGCAGCGGTCGAGCAGCGAAATGCGCAGGTCACGGATGGGTCTGCCGAGGCGATCGCGGGGCCCGAGACGCGCGGGTGCGTCAGCGGAAGATGGGTGCTTGGTCATGGCGGTATTCTGCACGAATAGCGGAACCCTGATAAGGCGCATTGTTGCCGCAGCGGTGCTGGCGGGAGCACCTCAGCAGCACAGCCCGGGCGCCCCGCCAGCCGCCGCAAAAAGCCGCCAAGTCATTGTAACCAGACCAGATGTACAACTATTTTATCCATTAAGCTCAATAGTTTGCCGCGTTTCGGGCGCGGTTGTGCGCTGCAGCATGTGCCGATATACTGCCCGCTCTCGGGCCATCAAAGCCTGCGGCTGGCACGCGACAGACCAGCCAGGACCGCGCTTCAGGCGGTCGCGCGATATCAAGTGTTTTTAATGCCATAGCGGGGACGCCATGCACGTAAACCTGACCGACAAGGAACTGGCATTTCGCGAGGAAGTGCGCAGCTTTTTCCGCGACAAGTACCCGGACGATATTCGCCAGAAACAGAATAACGGGGTGCACCTGACGCGTGACGACTTTATCCGCTGGCAGAAAATCCTGTTCGAGCAAGGCTGGGCTGCCACCAGCTGGCCGGTCGAGTACGGCGGCACCGGCTGGACCCCTGTCCAGCATTACATTTTTGCGAATGAGATCGCGATGGCGAATGCGCCGGACATGGTGCCGTTTGGCGTCAAAATGGTCGCGCCGGTCATTTATACGTTTGGCAACGAGGAACAGAAGCAGCGTTTCCTGCCTGACATTCTGCAAAGCAACGTCTGGTGGTGCCAGGGCTATTCTGAACCCGGTTCGGGCTCTGACCTCGCCTCTCTGAAGACGCGCGCCGTACGGGATGGCGACCATTTCGTCGTTGACGGCACCAAGACCTGGACGACGCTGGGACATTTCGCTGACTGGATTTTCTGTCTCGTGCGCACGTCAACGGACGTGGCGCGCCGCCAGGAGGGCATCAGCTTCCTGCTGATCGACATGGCAACGCCGGGCGTAACGGTGAAACCGATCATCACGATCGAAGGCGAGCGCGAAGTAAATGAAGTGCACTTCGAGAACGTCAGGGTGCCTGTAAACAACCTTGTCGGCGAAGAAGGCAAAGGCTGGACCTACGGCAAGGTGTTGCTGCAACACGAACGCACCAACATTGCCGGCGTGGCCCGCTCCAAGTACCGTCTGAGCCGGCTGTACGAAAAATCCGCGCAAGCCGTCAACGGCGCTGCGCCGCTGCTTGAAGACCGCAACTTCGCGCGGAAGCTGGCCGCGCTGCAAACGGAGCTGCGCGCGCTGGAATTTACCGAGCTGCGCACGCTTGCGGCAGTCGCGGTTGGCAAGGCACCCGGCCCGGAGTCTTCAATCCTCAAAATCCGCGGCAGTGAGATTCAGCAGGAACTCGACACTCTGTTCGTGGAAGCGGCCGGCTACTACGCATTGCCCTATGTGCCGACGCAATACACCGCCGATTTTCCGGTCGATGAGCGCGTTGGCTTCGGCAACGAAACGATCTCGTCGCTGCGCTATTTCAATAACCGCAAAGCCTCGATCTACGGCGGTTCCAACGAAATTCAGAAAAATATTGTTTCCAAGCACGTGCTTGGACTCTGACACGGGCAGGCATCTCCATGGATTTTTCGATTACAGACGAACAAATGATGCTTGCCGAAAGCGTCACCCGGTTCATCGACAATGACTACAGCTTTGACAAGCGCATGAAGGTTGTCGAAAGCGACGCAGCGTTCAGCACACAAACCTGGCAGAACTTTGCCGAACTCGGCTGGACCGCGATGCTGTTTGATGAAGCAGACGGCGGCTTTGACGGCGGTGCCGTTGAACTCATGCTGATAATGGAGCAATTCGGTCGCGGTCTCGTGATCGAGCCGTTTCTTGCCAATGTTGTCCTGGCGGGCGGCGTTTTGAAACGCGTCGCGACCGCAGAACAGAAGGCGCAGTGGCTGGCGGGTATCGTCGAGGGCACCACGCAGGCAGCGCTGGCTTTTGCCGAGCCACAGAGCCGTCATGACTTTGCAGATGTTGCGACGATTGCAAAGAAAAGCGGCGACGGCTGGCAGCTCAATGGCAAAAAGGCCTTCGTATTGAACGGCGGCAATGCCGAGCTCCTGATCGTTCCGGCACGCACGGCAGGCGCGCAGCGCGATCGCGACGGCATTTCGCTGTTTGCGATCGACGCCGCCAAGGCCGGTATAACTCGCAACGCTTACAAAACCGTAGACGGGCAGAGTGCCGCCGAGATCACGCTGCAAGATGTCGCGGTTGACGCTGGCGCGCTGCTTGGCAAAGCAGGTGAAGCACATGCAACGCTCGCAGCGGTGCTTTGCGACGCAACACTCGCCGTATCCGCCGAAGCCGTCGGCATTATGCGCACGATGCATGACAAGACGGTCGATTATTCGAAACAGCGCGTGCAGTTTGGCGTGCCGATTGGCACGTTCCAGGCCCTGCAGCACCGCATGGTCGATACGTTAATGGCCTGCGAGTTAACCCGCTCGCTGTTGTTGCGCGCAACCATGCTCCTCGCAGATAACAACGTCGAGGCCGACAAGGCGGTCAGCGAGTTGAAGTACATGATTGGCACGCGCGGCAGGAAAGTGGCGCAGGAAGCCGTGCAGCTGCACGGCGGCATGGGCGTGACCTGGGAACTCGACATCGCGCATTACTTCAAGCGCATGACCGCAATCGAGATAATGTTCGGCAATGCCGACTACCATCTCGATCGGCTGGCGGCGGGTCATTAACCAATAGCAACGGCGCGGCCGGGCATCCGGCCACGCCGCAGTGACGAATGTTTCCTGATTTTCTGGTGCAATTCTTCAGCGCGCAGCAGGAACTGCTGTGGCTCGCGACGCTGTGCGCAGATCTCGGCTTCACCGTCCTGCTTTATCGATTCTTCGGCAAGGTCGGGCTGCAGGTAGCTATCGCCGTCGCGATTATTCTCGCCAATCTGCAGGGCCCCAAGCTCACGGAAATTTTCGGGCTGCAAACCAGCCTGGGCGTTATCTTCTACTCGAGCATTTTCTTTGCCACCGACGTGCTGAGCGAAAATTACGGTCGCGCGGAAGCAAACAAAGCCGTGCGCATGGGATTCGCCGTCAGCGTTATCGTGCTGGTTATGCTGAGCCTGGCGCTTTTGTATCAGCCGAGCAGCCGCCCTGAATCCGCGCAGTTCTCGCAAGACATCCACAATGCATTCGCAACGATCGTCAACTTCACACCGCGCTTTGTGTTTGGCTCGCTGCTCGCCTACTACGTCAGCCAGCATTTCGATGTCTGGGCATTTCATCGCATTCGTCGCATTACCGGTGAGCGCTGGCTGTGGCTGCGCAACAATCTTTCGACGATGGCATCGCAGCTTGTCGACACCGCAATCTACTCACTGGTCGCGTGGTGGGGCATTGTCGAACTGGAAACCGCGCTGGCGCTGGGAGCAGCGAAATACGTGTTCAAACTCGCTATCGCCGCCATCGATACCGCATTCGTTTACTGGGCGCGCGCGCTGTATCGAAGTGGCCGCGCAGGCGCAGTAGCAGCAAGCCCCTGAGCAGGCACTGTTCAGTTATCATGGTGGCCGGCATGCACCGAGTGACGCCCCTATGTCCAGCTTCAAACCTTCCGGCGTAATCACGATCACGACTGATTTCGGTCACAAGGGTCCGTTTGTCGGCGTGATGAAAGGTGTCATAGCAAGCCGCTTTCGCGACGCGCTGGTTATCGACGTTACGCACGAGGTTCCGGCACACTGGCCACCGGAAGCCGGCTTCTGGATGAGCCGCGCGTGGCCGTATTTTCCAACGGGTAGCGTGCACCTTGGCATCGTCGACCCGGGGGTCGGCACCGAACGTGACATCCTGCTCGCCGAGCTCTCCGGGCAACTCTTTATCGCACCGGACAACGGCCTGCTCGCGCCGCTGCTGCCACAGGCCGAGAGCGTGTGGCGGCTCGACCTTGCGCGCCTCGACAAGCTTGGCCTGGCGCCGCCCAGCGCCACCTTTCATGGCCGCGATATTTTTGCGCCGCTCGCGGCTGAGCTTGCCGCAGGCAGGACCACGCCACAGGAACTTGGCGAGATCGTTAACGACTGGGTACCCGGCTGGCTGGAAGACCCGCAGGTTAGCGAGGCCAAAGTCAGCGGCGTTATCGTCACCGTCGATGCGTTCGGCAACCTGATCAGCAATATAGAACAGTCAATGATCGCGGCGATGGAGCATGCCGACGTGCATTTTGCCGGCAAGCATCTGCGGCTGCAGACGACCTACGGCCGCGCAGCGCCTGGCAGCTACCTCGCGCTGATCAACTCCTTCGGCGTGCTCGAAATTGCGCGTGCCGAGGGCAGCGCCGCGGAGGGGCTTGGCACGGAGCGCGGCGCGCCCATCATCGTTTACAACCGCACAGCCGATTGACTATTTGCCGGCGAGCGCCTGCTTCTCGAGCTTCGCCCAGCCGTCGCGCAGCGTCACAATTCGATTGAAAACGCTGCTGCCCGGCTTGTGATCCACAGGATCCGGGCAAAAGTAACCAAGCCGCTCGAACTGGTAGGGCGTGCCTGCCGCAGCCGCGGCGAGTGACGGTTCCAGTCGCGCGCTGACAACTTCCAGTGAATCCGGATTAAGCACGCTGTGCACGTCGTCGGCCGCGGCGGGCTCCGGATCATTGAACAGGCGATCGTACAAACGTACTTCAGCAGCAAGCGCGTGCCGTGCCGATACCCAGTGAATGGTCCCTTTGACCTTGCGGTCACTGCTGCCGGTGCCACTGCGCGTGTCGGGATCGTGACTGCAGCGCAGTTCGACAATTTCGCCGAGTTCGTTCCTGATGACTTCGTCACAGCGAATGATGTAGGCGGCGCGTAACCGCACTTCGCCGCCAGGTTTGAGGCGGAAAAACTTGCGCGGTGCGTCTTCCATGAAATCGTCCTGCTCGATGTAAAGCTCACGGCAAAACGGCACGGTGCGTGTACCGAGCTCTGGCTTGTTCGGATGGTTCATCGCCTCGAGCTGCTCTTCGCGGTCATCCGCGTAGTCCGTCAATACAACTTTGAGTGGCTTCAGTACCGCCATGCGCCGCTCCGCTTCGTCGTCGAGCTGCTCGCGAATACTGTTCTCGAGCAGCGCCATCTCGATCAGGTTTTCTTTCTTGGTAACGCCAACGCGCTTGATGAAATCGCGCACTGCCGCCGCCGGATAACCGCGGCGCCGCATGCCGGCAAGCGTTGCCATACGCGGATCGTCCCAGCCTGAAACCACGCCCTCTTCCACAAGCTGGTTCAGCTTGCGCTTGCTGGTCAGCGCATAGGCAAGGTTGAGTCGCGAAAACTCGATCTGCTGCGGCCGATGTGCCGGCTGCAATTTGTCGAGAAACCACTCATACAGCGGCCGGTGATCTTCGAATTCCAGGGTGCACAGTGAATGCGTAATACCTTCAAACGCATCAGACAATCCGTGTGCGAAATCGTACATCGGGTAGATGCACCACTGGTCAGCAGTGCGCTGATGAATGAGCTTGCGAATCCGGTACAGCGTCGGATCACGCAGGTTGATATTGGGCGCAGCCATATCGATCTTCGCGCGCAATACGTGCGCACCATCAGCGAACTCACCCGCGCGCATGCGGCGGAACAGCGCCAGGTTCTCGGCAACGCTGCGTGAGCGGTGCGGGCTGTCTGTGCCAGGTGCTTTCAGCGTGCCGCGGTAGTCACGGATCTGCTCGGCGCTAAGGCTGTCGACGTAGGCATCGCCCTGCTCGATCAGTTGCTCGGCCGCCGCGTACAGCTTGTCGAAGTAATCCGATGCGTGCGTGAGCCGGTCCTGCCAGTCGAAACCCAGCCAGCGCACGTCCTGCATGATCGCCTCGACATACTCCTGACGTTCCTTGCCCGGATTGGTGTCATCGAAGCGCAAAAATGTCCTGCCGCCGTTCTCCTGCGCGACACCGAAATTGAGGCAGATGGATTTGGCGTGACCAATGTGCAGGAAGCCGTTCGGTTCCGGTGGAAAACGCGTAACGACGGCACCGCCGTTTTTGCCACTGGCGATATCGCTCGCGATGATCTGGCGGATGAAGTCTTTGGGCTGTTCGCTCGTCATGTCAGGTTCAGGTCGGTATCGAAGGGGCAGGATTGTACGTGAAACGGCGGCTGCGGCGCGCTACCGCAGAATTTTCCGCTAGCTTGCGTCCGGCGCGCGCGCCCGGCAGGCGCTGCACAGGCCCTGAATTTCCAGCATCTGGTGAATGGCGGAAAATCCCAGGCGCCCGGCCTTTTCGCGAACCAGGCCATCGATATCCGCGTCATCGAGCTCAGCCACACTGTGACAGCCACGACAAATCAGAAACTGGCCCGTATGGGAGCTGGTCGGATCCGCGCATCCAACGAAGGCATTAAGCGAATCGAGCCTGTGCACGAGGTCCGCTTCGATCAGAAATTCGAGTGCGCGGTAGACCGTTGGCGGCGCCGCCTTTTTGCCGTCCTGATTCAGCGCATCGAGGATGTCGTAGGCACCAATCGGCTTGTGACTGTCCCAGACGAGCTCGAGCACGCGGCGCCGAATTGCCGTGAAGCGCAGACCGCGCTGGCGGCACAAGGCCTCCGCCGTAGCCATCGCATCGGCAACGCAGCCACCGTGATCGTGAGCGGGCGATGGGAATGGCCGGGTGGCCGGGGTCCTGTTCATGTATGCATACCGATTTTCATGTTCGCAGTGTACATGAAGCAAGGCCGCGACCCGATTAGCCACTCGGGCGGATTCGGGTACAATAGCGCGCTTCGTTTTTTAAGGTCCTTTTCAGGCAAAGCCGATGCCAGTTATTCAACTTCCCGATGGTACGACACGCGACTTCCCCAACGCCGTGACGGGCGCGACGATCGCCGATGCGATTTCGAAGAGCCTGGCTCGCGACGCCGTGGCCATTCGGGTCGACGGCGACATGTGGGATCTGAATCGTGCCATCGAGCATGACGCAGCGATCGAGATAGTGACCCGCGACAGTGACGATGGGCTGGAGCTGCTGCGCCACGATGCCGCTCACGTGCTTGCAGAAGCCGTGAAGGAATTATGGCCCGCCACGCAGGTGACGATCGGCCCTGCAATCGATAACGGCTTCTATTACGACTTTGCCCGCGAAGAACCCTTTACGCCGGAAGACCTCGAAAAAATCGAGCAGCGCATGCAGGCCATTGTCGAGCGCAACGAGGAAATCAGCCGCGAAGTCTGGCAGCGCAACGACGCGGTCAGGTTTTTCCGCGAACTTGGCGAAGAGTACAAAGCCAGGATCATCGAGGACATTCCCGAAAACGAAACGCTGACCTTGTATCGACAGGGTGAATTTATTGATCTCTGCCGCGGCCCGCACCTGCCATCAACGGGCAAACTCGGCAAAGCGTTCAAGCTGCTGCGGGTATCGGGCGCTTACTGGCGTGGCGATGCAAAGAACGCGATGTTGCAGCGCATCTACGGCACCGCGTGGGCGAATGCCAAACAGCTGCGTGGCTACCTGACGCAACTCGAGGAAGCCGAGAAACGCGATCACCGCCGCCTTGGTCGCCTGATGGACCTGTTTCACTTCCAGGAAGAAGCGCCGGGCGCCGTATTCTGGCACCCGAAAGGCTGGGGACTTTTTCAGAATCTCGTTGACTACATGCGCAGGCGTCAGAACGAGGCGGGCTACCAGGAAGTCAACACGCCGGAGCTGATGGATCGCAGCCTGTGGGAAGCCTCCGGGCACTGGGCCAGTTTCGGTGAGCACATGTTCACCACCGAAACAGAAGACGGTCGCAACTACGCGATCAAACCGATGAACTGCCCGGGCCATGTGCAGGTATTCAAGCAAGGCATCACGAGTTATCGCGACCTGCCCTACCGGCTTGCGGAATTCGGCAAGGTACATCGCTACGAACCGTCAGGCGCCCTGCACGGCATGCTGCGCGTGCGCGCGTTCACGCAAGACGATGCGCATATCTTTTGCACGCCGGAGCAAATCACGTCGGAATCCATTGCCGTTTGCGACCTGATCCTCGGCATCTATCGCGACTTCGGATTCAACGACGTAATCATCAAGTTCGCCGACCGCCCGGAAGTGCGCGTCGGTGATGACGCGGTCTGGGACGAGGCGGAGAAAGCGCTGAAGAAAGCCCTGGAAGCGTCCGGTCTCGAATACAGTTACAACCCGGGCGAAGGCGCGTTCTACGGCCCTAAGCTCGAGTTTGTGCTGCGCGATGCGATTGGCCGCGACTGGCAGTGCGGCACGCTGCAGGTCGATCTCAACCTGCCGTCGCGACTGGGTGCCACGTACATCGGCGAGGACGGCCAGAAGCACACGCCGGTGCTTTTGCACCGCGCGATGTTCGGCTCGCTGGAACGCTTCATCGGCATCCTGATCGAACACCATGCCGGCAATCTGCCGCTGTGGCTCGCACCGACTCAGGCCAAAGTTTTGACGATCACATCCGACGCTGACGATTACGCGCTAGACCTCGTTACCCGCCTGCGCAATGCAGGCATCAGCGCTGATGCTGATCTGCGCAACGAGAAAATTTCCTACAAGGTGCGTGAACACAGCGTTGCCAAAGTGCCCGTGCTATTGGCGGTCGGCCAGCGCGAAGTCGAGGAACAAACCGTTGCTATGCGACGCCTCGGCTCCAAGCAACAGCAGGTGCTGGGAGTTGCAGACGCGCTTGCCGCTTTGTCGAGTGAAATCAAGAGTCGGGGACAGGCTGCCTGACGCTGCCAGCGAGCGGCAAGCTGTGACAGCTCCTGGCGCCGGCTGCAGCGTCCGCCGGCGCAACCGCCACTAAAACTTTGGGCCTCTACGGGCTGCGCAGTCCAAGTGTGAACTGCGCCGCGAAACACTGTGCTGTCTGTCACAGATTCGAGCCACGCCGCCTGCGGATCAGCACCTGCCCTGACAGCCGTGCCTATACTCGGCGTTCGGAAAACCCTTTGTTGATTGGACATAAAACCGCGGAGGTACGGCGTGGCGCTCGAGCATTTCAAAACGCAGGTACTGCTGCTGCATCATGAGCAACGCACGCTCGACGACCTTGGCGCGAGGTTTGGCGAGCGCTACGCGGTGCATTTCGCGACAACCGGCAGCGAAGCACTCTCGACCCTGGGCTCAACGCCAATTCACATCATCGTTTCATCGCACAAGCTGCCGGGAATGAGCGGCCTGGAAGCACTGCGCGAAGCGAAGAAGCGTTCTCCCGATACGATCGGCATTCTGCTGACCGGTGAACATGGCAAAGAAGACATTGAAGCACTCGTTGGCGAACAGGAAGTTTTCCAGATCGTGCGCGGCGCCGTGCAGCCGGACATGCTTTTACAGATCGTCGAAAGCGCAGCACGCCGCGTGCGCATGATGACCATTTCAGAATCAGCCAACGACAACGAAGCGGCAAAGCCGGCCCCTGTCAGTCCAGCGCCAATCCGCAGTGCTAACGACAGCAGTGCCAGCGGCGAACACATCATCATGGAAACGATGGAAAACGGCGCATCCATGATTACCGATGCATCAGGTCGCATGCCCGTGCTGGACCCGAATGTCGCCAGCGTGGCGGGGAATTCCCGGGAGCGCAGCGTTGATGTGCTGGTACTGTCAAAAGATCAGGAATTCATCAGCACAATTCGTGCCTGCGTTCGCGGACTGCACAACGTACATCACGCAATGACGGCGCAGCAGGCGCAAAACATCGTCGCGAATCACAAAGTTGGCGTCCTCGTCACCGACGCAGCAATCGCCGGCAACAAGGTGGCCCTGTTAACGAAAAAATTGCGCATGCATGCGCCACGGCTTGTCGCGATCGTTGCCGGCCGCCGCGATGATGGCGAATCCCTGATGGAACTGATCAACCAGGGCCAGGTTTATCGCTTCCTTTTGAAGCCTGTTTCGCCGGGACGCGCGCGGCTGGCCGTCGAAGCCTGTGTCAAATACCACCTCGACGCACCGGACAGCACGTTCGCGGCACGCGAAGCCGCACAGTTCGTCCCCGAGCCGGCGGCACCACCCGCTCCGCCGCAGGAACCCGCTCCGCAGCGCCCGGCGCCGGCTGCAAAAGCCGCCAGGATCCCGGAATCGACAGTGGATCCGCTCGCGCGCACCGACAGCTTCCGCGTTCTGACCAGCAAACCACCGGGCCTCGAAAATGACTCGCTCGGCG
Organism: Woeseia sp.; assembly: GCA_049665065.1. Taxonomy (GTDB): domain Bacteria; phylum Pseudomonadota; class Gammaproteobacteria; order Steroidobacterales; family Woeseiaceae; genus Woeseia. The sequence goes on from JBATFU010000123.1 coordinate 13,028, forward strand.
AGCAGGTTCGCTTGCCGCTGCTGCCGGCAACGGTCGCTGCCCTGTTGCTGGCAGCCGTCGCTGGCTGGTATTTCTTCGTCAACCCGGCCGCCAACGAAAGCGTAACTGTTGTCGAGAGGCCGGCACCGGCAGCCGTCGCGCCGGCTGCCGCGCCTGCCGAAGCACCCGCTGCCGCCGCAAGCAACAAAGATGCCTACCTCGGACTGCTGGACAACGCCCGCTTCGCGCGTGACTCAGGGCGGCTGCTGACGCCACCGGGTGACAATGCGCTCGAATGGTACGTCGAGGCCCGATCCGCCGCGCCAGACAATCTGATCATTCGTGATGAGCTCGCGGCGCTGGTAGACCAGCTGCTTGGCATGGCGGAAAGCGCGATGCTCGAAAACCGTATTGCCGATGTCGACCTGGCACTGTCCATGGTCGCACAGGCCGACCCCGATAACGCGCGACTTGCCTTCCTCAGCACACAGCGCAATCAGCAGCTCTTGCAGACCACGTTAGACGAGGCGCGCGCGGCAATTCGCGCCGGGCGTTTCGAAGATGCCAGTCGTTTGCTTGCTGACGCCCAGCAGCTGCCGGGCGCTAACCAGGATATCCTGGCGGCGCTGCGCAGCGATCTGTCTGCTGCGCGCAGCGCGCAGCGCCTCGACGACGTGCTGGCGCTGGCGAACGCCCGCCTGTCGAGCGGCCAATTGACGGCGCCAGCCAATGACAATGCGCGATACTACTTCGAGCTGGCTGCGAACAACGCACCCGGCAACACCGCGGCACAGCAGGGCCTGCTCACGGTCGCCAGCAGCTTGGTACTGAGTGCCCGGGCTGCGATTGATGCCGGCGATTTCGACAGTGCCGGCGAGTTGCTTGAGGACGCCCGTGCGCTGAATGCCGCGAGCCCGGAACTGCAGGCAACCGAGAAGGCGCTGGAACGGTCGTTGCAGATTCAAGCCGATGCACTGCGCCGCGCGGCAGCTGCACGTCAGTCCGCGACCCAGGACAACAGCGCGAAAGATGGCGCAGGCCTGCGCCGCAGCGCCGCAGCGACTGCCACGCTTCCAAACCAGGAGAAAGCCACGGTCAATGCTGCCGCAGCCGCCCCCGCCGCAGCGACAAACGCCGGGGCGGCTGCTAGCACCACAGCGGCCGCAGCAGGCAGCGATGCCGTCAGAGACGAGATTGCCAGCACTGGCGAACCTGCAGCGACCCCGCCCGCTGCCGCTGCAATTGCCGGCGCCGCGAACGCGAATCAAAACGGAGCGCCGGAACCTGCGCCACGTGCGCAGCGGCCGCTCGAGCAGGTCGCCATCAGCCAGCTGACCCGCAACAACTACGTTGCGCCACGCTACCCGCGCAATGCGCGGCGCCGTAATGTGTCGGGCTGGGTCGACATCGCTTTCACAGTGCAACCCGATGGCGGTGTCGGCGACATCGAAATTTCAGACTCAATGCCAGGCAAGCTGTTCGACGAGGCCGCACGCGAAGCGGTGACGCAATGGCGCTTCGAGCCCGTCATCGAGGACGGCCGGGCGGTCGCCAAACGGGTCGCTGTCAGGCTTTCCTTTGCGCTCGAATAGACTCGCCTGATCGACCGCGGCAGGTCCTGCGCCGGGTCATTCTCTAAAATTGACCACATTGGACATAAGGCTCCAATGCTTATACCCTAGGCACTCTTTGATCCCGGCGAGGCAATAACAGTGACAGCCAAGGTTACGAGCAAGCCAGCCAAGACTCCGCGCCGCCAGCAACAACGCAGCCTGTTCACGCAACGCAAATTGCTCGATGCTGCTTTGCAGGCGTTTGCTGAAAACGGTTTTCAGGGCACCTCCACCCGCGATATCGCAGAGCGCGCCGGCGTGCATCACCCCCTGATTACCTACCATTTCAAGAACAAGGAACAGCTCTGGCGTGCCGCGGCCGACCGCGTCTTTGCCCGCTTTATTCGATTGCTCCTTACCGTGCAGGAAGAAACCGCAGACGCTCAGCCACGCGAACGCATGGCGGCGATGATTCGTGCTTACGTACATTACGCCGCGGAAAACCCGGCGCTGCACAAGGTATTGTTTCAGGAATCAAGTCACGCGAATCCGCGGCTGGAATGGCTGGTCGACAAGTACATGAAGCCTTTGTTCGCGGTTGCATCTGCAGATTTGCAGCAGCTGCAAAATAGCGGCATCGCGCCAGCCGGCGATCCTGCATTGCTGTTCAATATGATTCGCGTGTCGGCCGGCGCCCTGCTGGCACTCAGCACCGAATTGAAAGGTTCCAGCGGCCTTGACCTCGATGACCCCAAGAAGGTCGACATGCTGGCCGAGATGATTATCAACATTTACCTGCCGGGGAAAGGCCAGAACGCCGACTGACCGATTCAGCGGTCAGCCGCTCGCCGCATCAGCTGCTGATGCATTTCCGCAACAATTGACACCGCGATCGACGCGGGGCCGCGGCCGCCTATATCCAGGCCGGCCGGCCCGTGTACGCGGCCGCTCAGGCGTTCACGATCCGCAAGGTCCTGCAGCAAACGCTCACGACGCGATGGCGGGCCGAGCAAACCGATGTAGCCTATTGACGTGTCTGCCAACAGCTCGAGATAAATACGATCAGTCGCAAGATGGTGGCTCATGACGATGGCGGCATCGAAGGTGCTGAGCTCCACGTGCGTCGCAAGCTCGGCCGCCGGCACGCTCAGGATCTGCAGAGCTTCGCTGAAATCACCCTTCTGAATGTACGCGGGCCGGTGATCCTGGAGCGTGACCCGCCAGCCCAGCTCGGCAATGAGGCGCACCATCGGTTGCGCATCGAGGCCGCCGCCCAGGACGAGCACGCGCGGCGGAGGTTCGACAAGGGCGACCAGCACATCGAGCGCGGCGCCGGCCAGGCTGGCCTGAAACATGGCGGTCTTTTTGGTTTCGAGCACTTCAGCAATGCATTGCTGCAGTTGTTGCTGCAACGCGGCGGGCATGCCGTTCGATTGTGTCAGGTTCGCGTGCTGAGCAAGCGTTGCGCCGGCGAGTGACTCGCCGCCCGTGCCGATCACGGTCGCCAGGACCCCGGGCGCATCGCCCGCCAGAATACTGGCCACCGATGCGAAAGGTTCGTAGCTGTTCGCTGCATCGAGCGGCTGCAGGAATACGCGCATTACGCCGTCACAGCCGACGCCCAAACCCCACAGCCCGTCGTCGCTGCCGCCGAGGTCAAAGGTCACCGACTGCGGCAAGCCGCTTTTGAGCACCGCCGCCGCGCGCGCGGCAAGGTCGCCCTCGAGACAACCGCCGGACAACATGCCCTGGAAATTGCCCTCGTCGTCAATGAGCATCTGTGCGCCGGCTTTGCTGTAGGTTGAGCCAGCGGTTTCGTAAACGGTGGCCAGCACAAGATCACGTTTCTGTGCGCGCCACTCGTGAAATGACTGTAGCAATCGTCGAGTATTCATCGCGCGAGCTTAATCGAAATCAATTTTTGGTGACACTCGGAAGGGCGTGACCTCAACCGCACTTCGCGCTGTGACGCTGCCGCACAGCGCGCGGTCTGCCTGGTACATCGGCATGTCGCTTGCCAAACCAGGCAGCTCCGCCAGCGACACTGTTGCGCGTGTACGGTGCAACTTCGCGGCGAGCCTGACTCTGTTCGGATAATGGGCTGGGCGCAGGCCGCGACGTCAGCGCTGCGGCGGTAACGGGCCGGATTACATCAGTCCGGCAAGCTGGACTGAATCGACGATCGCCTTGTGGTGCCCCGGGGCCATCAGGTGGACGCCCGCAATGCCTGGAATATCGCGTGCCTGCTGCATCAGTTC
>JBATFU010000124.1:0-3419 GCA_049665065.1 Woeseia sp.
GCGAGTGCGAGCGCGCAGGGACAGGTGACAACGAGCGTTGCCAGCACCACTTCGAAAACGCGCGACGGGTCAGTGAAATACCAGGCCAGGCCCGTGAGCGTCGCGATCATCAGCACGGCAATGACAAAGCGGCTGGCAACACGGTCGGCAAGTACGGCGAGCGGCGGACGGTCCGCTTTCGCGCGCTCAAGCAGGCGGCCGATCCCGGCCAGGTTTGTGCTGGCACCCGTCAAGGTCACCCTGACATAGCCGCTGCCAACGCGGTTGCTGCCGCCGGCGTAGACCGGCATGCCGGTCTCGCGTGTCACTGGCAACGACTCGCCCGTCAGCAACGACTCATCGACAGACAGTTTGCCGGATATCATTTCACCATCAGCCGGAATAACGTCGCCCGGCCGGATGACCACGGTATCCCCGACGCGCAGACTGTCCAGCGCGACGGTTTCCTGCGCGCCGTTAACAACGCGTATCGCGGTGTCCGGCAACAGGCGGGCCAGTGCCAATGTGAAGCTGTCGGAACGATGCCGCGCACGCATCTCCATAAAGCGTGTTGCACTTAGGAAGGCAACGAACATTGCAACCGAATCAAGATAAATATGACCGCTGTCCAGCCACACGGCGCGCAGCGACGCGGCAAACGCAGCGATGATGGCAATGGACACCGGCAGGTCCATGCCCGGCATGCGCGCCCGAATGCCACGCCACGCGCTGCGAAAAAACGGCGTCGCCGAGAAGAACACGATCGGCAGCGATACCAGCAGGCTGACAAGGCGCAGGAATTTCTGCATGTCCGGCTCGATACCGAAATAGTCACCCGCATACAGTGCGACTGCGAACATCATGACCTGCATGCCGGCAGCCGCAGCGACGATCAGTCGCTTCAGCGCGAGGCGGTATTCACGGTCCTGTGATGCATCCTGCTGATCCTGGCCGACGGGTTGCGGCTTGAAGCCGACATCGGCAATGGCACTGAGCAGCTCACTGAACGGCAGTGCCTTACTGTCCCAGGCAATGACCGCGCGGTGCGTGGCGGCATTGATATCGACTGATCGAATGGCGGGGTGCCGGCCCAGTGCGGCATCCAGCAGCCACGCACAGGCAGAACAATACATGCCACCAATGTCGATCGTAGCTTCGGCGCTGCTTTCGGTTTCGTGCACGTAGCGTGCGCGCATGTCAGATGCATCGTAGGCGAGAAAGGCGACAGTCTCGGGGCGCAAATCCATGCCGGCCTGCGGCTGGCTGCGAAATCGGTAAAAAGAACCGAGGTCATTGCCGTCAATAAATTCAGCAACCGCTTTGCAGCCGAGGCAACAAACGGGCAGGGACTCAGTACCGACTCGCGCGACGATTGCAGGCCCGCGCGGCAGTGCTTCGCCGCAATGAAAACAATCGGCTGTCGGGGGCATGTCTAGGGTAGCGCGTCGCGCGGTGTCCGGGTGGCGGGCGACGAATCCAGCGCCGGATCCTTCACCAGTGTTTCGGGGTTGCTGATCGCGAGGTAGATGGTAAGCATGCAACCGGCCACGGTGAGTCCTGGAATGGCGATTACCAGCCAAACCATGCGGTGCCGGTACCACGGTGCATCATCAAGCCGGGTATTTGTCATCTGCGCTCTCCTGTCGGTCCGCGGAACCGGCTTTCCTCGGTGATTGTGATGGACGGGTCGTCCATGCTCTCTACGCGGAACTCGATAATGTTACCGCCAATAGCACTCTCGTGGGGCGCCGTAACTGAAGTCGGCAATGTGAAGACCGACTCAGGTGCCAGCGAAAACTCGGTCTCGGTCCTGATGGTCAGCCCATCGAGACCGCTGACGCTCAAACGATAATCGTGCTGCTGATTGTGCTTGTTGATAACCCTGATCGTGTAGCTGTTCTCGATGCCGTTACGGCCAACGTCGCGATACAGGGTATTGCGATCACGGATAACGTCCATGATCACTGGCTGGCGGGTGACCATGAACGTAACCATGCTGGCAACCAGCACGGTCAGGATCAGGCTGTAGATTACCGTGCGGGCGCGCAGGATGCGGTAAGGCTCGTGATGCATCGCGTGTTCGGTACTGTAACGAATGAGGCCGCGCGGGTATTGCATCTTGTCCATGACTGAATCGCAGGCATCAATACAAGCTGCGCAGGCGATGCATTCGTATTGCAGGCCTTTGCGTATGTCGATGCCGGTCGGGCATACCTGTACGCACATCGTGCAGTCGATGCAGTCACCGAGACCTTTCGCTTTGTGGTCCGATTCGCGTCGTCGCGCGCCGCGCGGCTCGCCGCGATCCTCGTCGTAGGTAATGATGAGCGTGTCTTTGTCGAACATTGCGCTCTGGAATCGCGCGTACGGACACATGTACTTGCACACCTGTTCGCGCATGTAGCCGGCATTGCCGTAGGTGGCGAAGCCATAGAATAGAACCCAGAACCAGGTCCACGGTGAGGCGGTAAACGTAGCAAGGCCTGTCGCCAACTCGCGCACATCGACGAAGTAGCCGACGAACGAGAACCCGGTGAACAATCCGAGCGCGATCCAGCAGAACTGTTTTGCCGATTTCTTGAAGATTTTTTCGCTGGTCCACGGCGCCTTGTCGAGCTTCATGCGCTTGCTGCGATCGCCCTCAATTGATCGCTCGATCCAGGCGAACGCCTCCGTCCACACCGTTTGCGGGCAGGCGAAACCGCACCATAAACGTCCGGCAATGGCCGTAAAGAAGAACAGGCAGATCGCGAGAATGATCAGCAGCAGCGCGAGGTACAGAAAGTCCTGCGGCCACAGCGTCATGCCGAAGATGTAGAACTTGCGCTCGGGCAGGTCGAACAGAATCGCCTGGCGCCCGCCCCAGGTCAGCCAGGGTCCGCCATAGAACATGCCGAGCAGCACGAACATGGCAAGCCGCCGCAGCCGCGCGAAGCGACCCTTGATTTCGCGCGGGTAGATCTTTTCCTCAGAACGATAGAGCTGGCCGTACTGATAGTTCTCTGGCGGCGCTTTGCTGCTCATGGCGTACGTGGCGGCCGCACCGCGCCCGGCCCGCGGCGTTTGCGGCGAATCAGCCGCACGGTCAGCCAGCAGGCCAGCCAGGCGTTTGCCCAGAGAAAGAAAAAGCCGATGGCATAGCCGGCGTTACTGCTTTCAATCGCTGCGACGTTTAACGAATCGACAATGACCAGCGGGTCGATGAAGGCGAAGAAAAACATCGCGGACGCGGCGGAGACCAGGAACGAAATCCACGTCAGTACCGCGTACTTCTGGGTATCGCGGCTCCACTCGGCCGGGTGATCGTCGCGCTCGTTGGAATTCATGCGAGTAACCCACGCCTATTGCGAAAGGCTGTAAACGTACGCAGCGAGAATACGAATCCGGTCTTGCCCGAGCATGTTCAGATGCGCCGGCATCACGCCGTTGCGGCCCTCGAC
>JBATFU010000125.1:0-1993 GCA_049665065.1 Woeseia sp.
CTCGACAGCATCGCTACTTATCTTGCCCGTAAAAATCGAGGTTTTGTTGACGACCGCCGCCGCCGGTAAATTGTCTTTTTCATCGACGGGCAATCCAACATCAATAAAGCGCTCGTGAAGCTCTGCGGCGAAAGGCCGGCCGGCCTGAAGCCGCAGCTTCAGCAAGCCACTTTCCTCGTCGAGCAGGAACACGCCCATCTGGTCGAACGCGAACAGGCCCTGCAAACCTTTGTAGATGATGTCTTTGACTTCGTTGACGTCCAGCGTCGAGTTGACGACGTTGGCGATCTCATTGAGGTCGGCCGTTTCTTTCAGTGCCTGCTGTAATTCCTCAGTGCGCTCTTCCACCTTTGTTTCGAGAGAGCGTTCCGATTCCTTCAGCGCTTCGATTGCCTTCTGCATCCCTTCCGATGCATCGTTTAGCTTCCCCGCCGATTGCCAGATCGCAAGCATCACCACCATGGTAATGGTTAGCGTAGAGAACGCTTCGACGACGGCGATGATGTCATCAGGCACGGTCGGCGTAATGATGGGCGGGAACAGGGATCCCACGCTGCCAACAAATACCAGGCCAATGGACGTCATGATCAAACGCCGCAAGACACGCTGCGACATGTACGGCAGGTTCATCAGGACTGGCAGGGTTGCCGTGACCAGCAGAATGCCGTAGAGCCTCTCCCCGACGATAATCATGCCGACGGCAATCGCGTACCAGATACCCGCCAGCGTTATCGCGGACTTGTCGAGAAGGCCCTGTTTGGCCCAACGGTGGGTGACATAAGACAGCGGCACGAGCATGCCGTCGATGAGAATTGCCAGGCCCCACGCCACCGGGCTGTGGTAAATAAAAGCGATAACGAGCGCGATGGCGCCGACGATGACAAACAGGCCACCGCTGACAAACGTAATGCGCGAGAAGAGTTGGGATTGAAGGCTTTGCGGTTTGTTTCCGTCTTGCACAGTCTTTGCCGCCTTTTTATTCTGCGTAAATTGTTCAGGCGTCCAGTATAGTGGACGATCAGTGATAGATAAGCAGTAAATCGGAATAACAACATGAATGCAGCAACAACAGAGAAAAGCCGGGTACTCATTGTCGATGACGAGCCGGGCAACATTAAGATCCTTTCCAGTGTATTAGCCGGCGATTACGCACTAAGTGTGGCTACGGGTGGCGCGCAGGCGCTGCAGATTGCCGAAGTGCAGCTGCCTGACATCGTCCTGCTGGACATGGTCATGCCGGAAATGGACGGCATCCAGGTGTGTGAAGCGCTGAAGGCCAACGAGAAAACGCGGGATATCCCGGTTATTTTTGTTACCAGCATGAGCGATACAGCAAACGAAGAACGTGGACTGGATGCCGGCGCCGTGGATTACATCAGCAAACCGATCAGTCCACCGATCGTAAAGGCCCGCGTGAAAATCCATATTCAGAACTACCTGAGCAAGCGTTTCCTCGAGAAGCTGCTGTCTAACAAGAGCACCACGCTCGACGATGCCAAAAAAGAAGCTCAGTCCCTGCTGGTGTTTGTCTAGCTCGATTTGGCCATCAGGCTGTCGATGTACTCGACAAAACTTTCCCGATAGCCGCCTTTGGTCTTTGCCCAGAACTGCTGAATACGCGGCACGGACATTGCGGCACCGGAACGACGCTCCCAGGCTTGAAAATATTCGGGATCCAGGTTCTTTTTCTGGTACTGCACGAAGACGAGTTCATTCAGCTCAAACAATGCTGACAGGTAGCCCTCGAACTTCAGCGACTCAAGAGGCGACAACGATTCGCCCATGGCCGCTTTGAGGCGGATCTCCGCCAACTCGCCAGCATAAGACTCGGCGCGAAACTGAATGGCCAGTTCCATAACGGAGTGAATGCTGGCATCGCGCGTTTCGGCAGCGCTGTGGCGCATTTGCAGGGCGAGGTAAATAAGTGACACGAATACGCCTATTGAACCGGCAAAGTCGCCGATAGCGCCAATCGCGTCCCAGTTGATTGTGT
>JBATFU010000126.1:0-6064 GCA_049665065.1 Woeseia sp.
AACCGAGGTTTTTTTCAAGGTAGGGCTGCAAAGTGCTGTGAGGGTCTGAAAAAAGACCCCGGTTCGACCCTGATAAATGCACTGCGAAGGTCTGAATGAAAACTCGGTTCGACCCCGCTAAAAAAAACCGGCATTGCGCCGGTTTTTTCTTGCGCTGCAAGTGAGCCTACGGTCGGGCGAGAATCACCTCGATCTCAACCAGCATGCCGTCACTGACAAGGCCTGCGATCTGCACCGCTGAGCGGGCCGGCAGATTGGGCTGTTCTTCGGTGCCGAAGTACTTGGTGTACGAACGCATGAAGCCTGCAAAGTCCATCTTGCCGTCCATTTCCGGATCGCCGACGAGGAACACGGTCATCTTGACCACGTTGCCAAAGTCGAGGCCCATGCCGGCAAGCGAGGTTTTCATGCGCTCAAACACGCTGTTGGACTGCGCTTCGGTATCGCCCCAGAACTCACGCGTGCCGCGTTCTGCATCCGGATTTGCCGGGCCGGGCACGGTGCCGCTGTGATAAATGATCGTGGTATTAGCCGAGGTTTCCACTGCTTGCGCAATCGGGAAAGTCGAATTGTTCGGCAGCGGGTAGCGCTTCACGTCGTGAGCGCTGGCGCTCGCAGCCAGTAGTAATAATCCTGTGAGTACGATGTGCTTCATAGTGATGTCTCTCCCTTTATGTTTCTTACTTGGAATTTATGGTCGCGATGTAATACACCACGTCCAGCATGGCCTGTTCGTCTGGCAGTAATGCGGTGGCGCTTTGCATTTGCATGCCGTAAATGTCGTCCGGGCTGCCACCGCGAATCGCCGCCTTGTAATTCTTAAGCTGCGTAAGCAGGTACCAGTCGTTCAATCCGGTCAACGCGGGCCCGCCGAGCGCCTTGTTACCTTCGGCGGCCGCGCCGTGGCAGGCGCTGCAGCTTGTATACAGCGTTTTTCCCCGGGCCGCATCGCCCGTCAGCGTGACCGCTGGCGCCGCGGACTCCACGGCGCTTACATATTTCGCAACTTCGCTGATTTCCTTGTCGGACAGTGCCGCCGCCATCGGCCGCATTTCGTGGCCGCCGTTGTCATCCGGATGCACGCCGCGCAGCCCGTTCTTAAAGGACAAAAGCTGGCGTTCAATGTAATCGCTGTCCATGCCGCTCACCCGTGGTGCTGCAATAACCACGTTGCCGCCCATCTGGATGCCATGGCACACCGTGCAATAAACGTACTTCTGGGCGGGAACGACCGGGTTGTCCGCGGCCAATACTGCTGCGGGACTCACGACCAATGCCAGCAGCAGGCAGACCCAATTCCTTTTCATGCTGTTCATCCTTTGCTCGCCTGCCGTGCACGCACGCGCTGGTCGAGATCAGCGACGGCGTTCATGGCCGATGCAAACGCACCTTCCTGCCAGCTCGAGTGATAGCTGATCTGGTCGCCGATCATGTAGTGGTTACCGACCGGCGCCTGGATCTTCTTAAACTTGCTATCGCGGTCCGGATCTTCTCGGTCGATATTGTTGCCGCAGCCCATCATGTGATTGATGCGGCCCCAGGGCACGCTGATGCCGGTCTCGATGTAGTCGCTGTAGCCCTTGTGCAATTTATCACCCTGCCGGCCGGCTTCGCGGATACGTTCGGCCGGTGTCATTCGCTCGAACACGTTTGACTGGTCTGGTCCAAACGAGTAGCAGCCGAGTACCACGCCCTTCTTTTCGAAGATGCCGTGTGACGGGTACCAGATCTGGTTAATCGATTGGCTCGTAAAGGAAATGCCGCCGTAAATATCTTCCCGCTCCCAGAAGCGTTCTTTCATCTGCAGGCCGATCTTGTGGAAGTTGCCGCGCCGCATGCTGGTAAGAATCTCTGTGTATTCTTTCGGCAGGTTGTTCGGGATGCCGTTCAAGAAGTGCGACGGGATGCTGTTAAAGCAGTAATCTGCGGCAATTTTCGTGCGCTTGCCCTTGTAGTTGTAGACGACATCAACGCCCTCGTCACGCAGCTGGATGCTTTGCACCTGCGCGTGAAGTTTAATCGGGCTGCGAATGTTGCGCACGAAGCCCTTGACGATGTTGTCCATGCCGCCGCGCGGCGTCATCAGCGGTGCTGCCCAGTCTTCAGCCTGATTGAAGTGCATGCCGCGGCGCCAGAAAGAACTCTTCAGTATCTCGGAAAAATCCAGCGTGCCTTTTAATTCGCCGTGTTTCAGGAAGCCACCGGAAGCATAGCCGGCGCGCGCAGAACCGCTGTACAGATCGTTGTCGTCGAGATCACCGTAGGCCTTGATAAAACCCAGTAACTTTTCCTTGTCCTCATCAGACAGCGGCTCGTCGAAAGCGTTGGCATTGACGGCCTTGCTTAGCAGCTCCGTCATGAAGCCGCGGGCGTTGGTCGTGTATTCCCGCACAGTCACCGGCTTGCCAGCAAACGCTTCATCGTCCTGCGTGTACGCATAGCGGTTGTCGTTCGCCATGACCTCAAGATCGACGCCCAGCACGCGGCAGTAATGCATCGCACGTTGGTGATGTCCAGGGATTCGAGCCGGTCCGCCGTTGAAGTACAGGTGTGGCTCATTGTCGAAATTCACGTCCTGCCGGTAGCCCATTTCATCGACGAAGTCGCCGTGTCGGAAAGTGATGTTGCGACCACCAACCCGATGCGACGCTTCCAGCACTGTGCAGTCGTAGCCGGCCCGCTCAAGTTCGTAGGCGACGGTCAGCCCGGCGATGCCGGCGCCCAGAATCACCACTTTCCTGTCATTGCCCTTAACATCGAGCAGGTCGAGTTTCGGCGCCTCCCCGGTATCCTGCATGAGGCCCAGCGCGCGGCTGGTCTGGTAGATGGCAGTCGAGCCGCCGACCGTCCCAATCAGGTTAAGAAAATGCCGGCGAGTAAGGTTTCCGTTCATCGTTGCTGTATTCCGTTTCGGTTGACCGGCGTGTCCGCGTGGGTCGCAATGCACAGTGCAGGGATGAACCTAGTTGGTTTCATTCCTGCACATTAAGTTCCGGGCCGGCAGTGCCGGCTCTAAAGCGGCGCCTCGCTCAATAAGAACAGGTCGGTCAGCAGGGCGCGCAGGTGTATCGAGGCGTTCAGATTGTCAATGAGCTCGGAGCTTATCTTGTCCTGCGCTACCACGAGCGAGATTGCGGCCAGCGACTTCCGTGCATCGTCTACGACCACTGTCGCGAAATCGTGTTTCTCGCCGGCAAGCATCTCCGCAATATTGGCGGCGGCTTCGCTCATGCCCTCGAGGGTTTCGCGAACTTCGGAAGCACCGCTGTCGGTCGTGTCACTGTCGCGGCCCTGCGCTGCATAGGCGAGCAGGTATTCATAGCCAGACTCAACCACGTCGATCTGGTCGATTATTGCTTCATTCACAGGCGAGTGTTTCCGATTGGGGCGTGAGCTTATTGTGGTTTGTCGGGCGACCAGCGCGTTGCATCGTGGTGCGTTTCAAGCTCGTCGCGTGAAACCCAGCCGCTGATCATCGAACGCAGGTAAAAAAGTTTCTCAGGGCGCAGTCCAAAGTACACGTGCATGCAGATGGTCCCAACCAGCAGCAGTGTTGACAAGCCGTGCGCGAAGAACATCCAGCCAAGCGTCGCCTCGGACAGGGCATTGGTGCGATCCCACCACGGCGTGTCGATCATCGCGAACAGGACGAGGCCGCTGCCAATGACAACGATAGAAAGCACCGTGACCGCTGCGTGCAGGCTCTTTTGGGCAAGCGAATACTTGCCCGGTTTCTGGCTCGCGTCGAACGGTTCCTTCAGGTCCCGCGGGCTGATCCACATGGATTTCAGATCCTGCCAGAACACCGACCGCACCAGGTGGAACAACACCACTGCGGTGAGCACAAGGCCTGCGATCCAGTGAATTAACAGCCAGTCAAACTCGATGCCGATGATCGGCAGAATGCCCGTCACCAGCAGGACCAGAATGCTGATCGCCATAATCCAGTGGAAGGCACGATCGATAGCCGCATGACGCTGGACGCGCGGACCCTCCTTCGACGGCCGCTTCGGCTTTTTCCGCGCCGCCATAATCGTCGCATGCACCGCGACAAACAGCAGTGCCACAACCAGGATCACCCACAGCCAGTCATAGGACACGCCGAGTAAAACTTCGCGGCCCCAGACATCACGTTTGAATTCGGCCAGTTCCATGATCAGGCCCTCAGCGCGCGCCGCACGAGATTTTCCATCAGCGGCATTTTGAAGTGATTGTAATGCAGCGGGCGTGCGCCCTCGGCAGCGAGCGGTGCGAGTTTTTCGGCAGCTTCGTCGGAGAACGTCATGCCGCGCGCAGCCTTCTCGACGTTGCGCAGCCGGTACGGCGTGGCAGCTACGCCGCCGCAGACGATGCGACACTCGCCAATGGTGTTGGCGCTGGCATCAAACGCAGCCGCAATGCTGACCAGCGCGAAGTCCCACACGTCGCGGTCGGCCACTTTCTCAAAATAGAAGCGCTTGCCTGCCCATTTCGTCGGCAGGCGCACTGCCGTCAGGATTTCACCAGGCTCAAGCGACGTCATGCGCGTAATGTGCGTTGCCGGACCGACAAAAAACTTCTCGGCCGGCACGAGTCTCTGGCCATCAACGCTTTCAACAACCATCGTCGCTTCAAGCGCGACCATCGCGGTTGCAGTGTCGGACGGGCTGACGGCTACGCAGCGGCTTGCATTGAACAGGCTGTGCTCGCGGTTCATGCCCTGCGGGCTGTCGGCGTAGCAAAGATTCCCGCCAGCCCGGTAACAGGACAGGCCCCGCCGGTAGTACCAGCAGCGCGCATCCTGCACGAGGTTGCCGCCGAGCGTGCCGACATTGCGAATCTGCGGGCTGGCAACGCGCGCCGCGGCCGCCGTCAGCAGGCCATACTGTTGCTTCAGCATGGGGTCGCTGATGATTTCGCGTAACGTAGTCGTTGCGCCAATTTCAACGCCGCTGTCAGTCTGGCGAATGCCGTGCAGTGCTTCGATGCCGTTTAAGTCGATCATCGCTTCAGGATTCTTGGCGCGGTCTTTTAACCAGCCGTAAGTGTCCTGGCCGCCACCGAGTAACCAGCCGCGTTCCGCGTGCTGATCCGCAAGCTCCAGCGCATCGTCGAGCTCTACGGGTTTGTAGAGCTGGACATCTGGCATGACATCGAAAGAAGCCATAACTACCTCAGAAGTTGTTGGTTTGCAGCGGGTCGAAGGACTGCTCGCGACCGGCAACGTAATTCAGGATCATGTCGGCGCTGACGGGCGTGCGACCGAACACGTGGCCATCCAGCGCGTCCGCAATTGCCGACGTCAATGCGGCAACGGCACAGCCCATTGCCGGCTCACCGATGCCGCGCGCGCCGAACGGGCTTTGCGGGTCGGGTATGTCAACCGCGCCGGTTTGAATATGCGACGGCGTGTCGAGATAGGTTGGTATCTTGCACTGGTAGTAACCGACGTTTGCCGGCAAGCCGTTTTGTGGATCGTAAACGTGGCGCTCGAGACCGGCCATGCCCATGCCCCACACGGCGCCGCCGCACATCTGCCCGGACAAGCCCTGCGGGTGGACGACCTTGCCGCATTCGGCGATGCCGACATAGTCAAGTATCTGGTACCTGCCGGTTTCGAGATCGAGTTCGATTTCAGTAAACGCGACGGCAAGACCGGGGATGATGCCTTCCTGCTTCAGCTTGTCTTTCGCAACACCGATCAGGCCAGTGCCGGCGAGATTGGTGACCGAGCGCTTCGTGATGTCGTGGATATCGTCGGGCATTTCCACCCCGCTGTAGGCACCGCCGAGTACGATGGCCTGCGCCGCCGCATCGCCGTAGCTCATGCTGCGAGCCGGCGTGCGTACGTTGAATACACGCTTGCCGTCGATGTCGTAGTCGTCGGGATCGCCGCCTAAGGAAAGTGCGGCGATTTGTTTCAGCTTGTCGACAGCGTCGAGCGCTGCCACGTAGTTAGCGCGCTGGTGCGTGAAACTCGTGTTGCTGCCGGCCTGGTAGCTCGACCACGGCAGGTTCGCTTCCGTGTTGCCGCGATGCAGTACGCAGTCCTGCCAGTCACACTTCAAAACCTCTGCCGCCGCGC
>JBATFU010000127.1:0-4867 GCA_049665065.1 Woeseia sp.
TTCACCGTGATTGCCATGAGCCTGATCGACAAGCTTGGTCGGCGGGTCTTGCTGGGTGTTGGTCTCGCGGGGATTTCCATGTGCATGCTGACGCTGGCGTACGGATTTGGCGTCGCACACTATCAGCTCACAGAAGAATCGATAAGCGCGCTGCCAGTCGGCATTGAACGCGAACAACTTGCGCCGTTAGCTGGCGTCACCTACGACAGTGACATTGCATACCGACAGGCAGTATCGCAAGCGCTGGGACCTGACCAATACCAGCAACATGAATCCCAATTAATTGGCGCGGCGATCGAGATCCAGCCGCTGTTAATCCTGTTCGGCATCCTGGGTTTTGTTGCGAGTTTCGCGGTTTCGCTCGGACCCGTCATGTGGGTCCTGTTTTCTGAACTGTTTCCAAACCAGCTGCGCGGACTGGCGATTTCATTTGTTGGCCTCATTAATTCGGCCGTCAGTTTTGGCGTACAACTCGTGTTCCCCTGGGAGCTCGAGAACCTGGGCAACTCGATGGCATTTTTGATCTACGGATTGTTCGGAATAGCGGGACTGCTGTTTGTAATGCGTGTGCTGCCGGAAACAAAGGGTCGATCACTGGAAGAACTTGAACAACAACTGGTGGAGAGCTGAAATGCGACGCGCTGTGACCATCTTTTTGACTGCGGTACTCCTCGTCGCCTGCACACCCGCAGCCGACGAGTCAGTAACGGTACAAGACGACAACAGTCTCAGGCAGGCACCCGAGGCGCTGCTTGCTGGCGAGGTAATGGCCGTAGCGTACTCCGGATTCCGCGAGGGCCAACACCCTGATCGCGGCGATGGCGCAGTAAACCCGAGCAGGGCGGAGATTCTGGAGGACCTGGAGATTCTGGTCGACCATGGATTCAAACTGATCCGCTTATACGATGCGGGCGACAATTCGCGTGCGACGCTTGAGCTGATTCGCGACAACAATCTGCCCGTCAAAGTCTTGCTGGGAATTTGGCTTGTCGCGGAGTTTTCGAATCACGAAGGCTGTCCCTGGCTTGATGAGCCGATTCCTGAAGCAGAGCTTGCGGAGAATGCGATAGCGAACGCCGCTGAAATCATGCGCGGCATCAACCTTGCGAAGGAATTTGATGAGATCGTCGTCGCTGTAAACGTTGGCAACGAGGCGCTCGTTGAATGGAACGATCACATGGTGCCCCTCGACAGCGTAATCGCCTACGTTCGACAGGTTAAAGCGGCCATTGAGCAACCGGTCACCGTGGCCGACAACTACGACTGGTGGCGACGCGACGGCGCGCCCCTTGCCGCGGAAGTGGACTTTATTGGCGTTCACACCTATCCGGCGTGGGAAGAGAAAAGCATTGACGAGGCGTTGTCCTACACGATCGACAACATTCGCACCGTTCGCGAAGCGTTACCCGATAAGCCGATAGCGATTCTGGAGGCCGGCTGGGCAACAATCGCTATCGAGTTCGGCGAGCGCGCCAGTGAAGCGAACCAGCAGCGCCACTACCGGGAACTGCAGCAATGGGCCCGTGAGGCCAACATGACCGTGTTCTTTTTTGAAGCTTTCGACGAACCCTGGAAAGGCAATCCCGCAAACCCGCTTGGCGCCGAAAAACACTGGGGTCTGTTTAACGTTGACCGCACCCCAAAACGGGTCATGCGCGACTTGTTGACGGAAAACCGGTAAGACTCAATGGTCGGTTCTGCAAAACTGTCGCTGCGTGGCCTGCGTACGTTCTGTGCGGCGGCGCGCTATGAAAGTTTCCGGGAAGCCAGCGAGGTCCTTTTCATAACGGCGTCGGCGGTAAGCCACCAGATCAAAAGCCTTGAAGAAGAACTGGGCGAACCCTTGTTCGATCGTACCAGCCGGGAGCTGGTCCTTACCGCGACGGGCAAAGCGCTCTACGACGACGTTAATCCTTTGATCGAGCAACTGGATACGGTCGTCGCGCGTTACAAGAAAGGCGCGATCAGCAGCACAATCAAGATTTCGGTGCAGCCTTTTTTCGGTTCCGAGTATTTCGTGCCGCGCCTGAGTGAGTTCACCGCGCGACACCCGGACATTGATATTCAGGTTGGCACGAGCGACGAATCGGCTGAGAAGCATCCTGCCGATGCGGACATGTCGATAAGGCTGTTTCGTACACCGCCAACGGACCTATCGTCGGACCTGCTGTTTCCGCTGCGCCTGGCACCGGCAGGTTCACCGCAGTTCAAGCGCGACCTGAAGGTCAAAAATAAGGTCATCACGAGTGATTTCCCGGTCATTATCCATGCGACCTATCCGAAGGCCTGGTCGCAGTGGTCAGAAGTGACCGGCATCCAGTTGCCGAAACAGCACAAGGTAACTCGCCTTGATTCAATGATCGCCGTGCTGCGCGCGGCTCAGCGCGGCATCGGCGCTGCCCTGGTTCCTGTACCCATCGGCGAACTGTGGTTCTCGGAGGGCAGCATCGTGCCGCTGTTCGACAAAGTCCTGACTGCTGACGTCAGCTATTACCTGGTCTGCCCACGGGATCGTCTCGAAGAGGACGATGTGGCGCGCCTGCATAGCTGGATATTGCAGAATTTCGCGGAATAGACATGAGATTTTCTCAGCACTGGCCTTAGATCTTTGCGTTTGAGATCCGGGTCCTGACTGCCTATGGTTGCCACGTCGATGGCCCACCAGCCGTCGGCAAACCTGGAACATAGTTCGTTAAGGAGAACAGACCATGTTGAAGAAAGACGCGAAATCACGTGACGCATTCACGTTGAGCCTTGGCGGAATGAGAACGGTAGCCCCGTTTGTGTTCGCGCCGGCGCTGCCCAATGACCGAATCAACAAGATTCGGGACAGGCAGCTGCAACAGGCTGGAAAGGACCGCAGCCATGGCCGCCAGAACCGGCAGCAGGGCCACGGCCAAACCGCACAGTCGAACTGTGCGTAACAAGAACAAGTGGGGCGCGGCCGGTCGGGCCGCGTCCTGAATTTATCGCCACCATGTTCCGCTCATCGCCATCAGAGGTCACACTTCATGATGTGGCCAAACTCGCAGGAGTCTCGATAAAAACGGTCTCCAGAGTCGTCAATCGGGAAAAGGCCGTGCGCGCGAGCACCCGGGAACGGGTAGCCGAAGCGATCGCAGCCCTGAACTATCAGCCCAATGAATACGCCAGAAGCCTGGCAAAGCAGCGCTCTGATCGACGAGTGTAGGGTGGGACGCTCCGTGAATTTAGCCTTGAGCGATGACCGCCGGTGAATTCCGAAGGGCCGCGTCAGGAATAAGTAACAGCGCACTTGCTCGCAAATCCCACCGCAGCGTCAGCAGCCCGAGCGTATCGGCAGCAGTCCTGCTGCCTGCCCGCATCTCCTGAGGGTCTTAAAGCCCGCGGCTCGCCCAAGAGCCGTGCCAATTACGGCCGCTGACGATCGCGCGTCACCCGTTTGTAACTATTTGCCGGACAAATTGACAACGCTGTCATTCCTTGTTAAGAATGATTCCAGTGTCAGGGGACGCTCGCTCCAAATTCCTGAAGCAATTCAATCTCAGGTAACATCAGAAAAAATAAATACCTTAGTATTCAAAAGGTTCCGAACTTTTCTTAATCTCATTGCTCACCGAGAGACCGCTGCTATGCCCTTAAAAACATCGCTGAATCTGTCGCCGGCTGCATTGCGCCTGGCAGTCTCACTCTTCGCAGTAGTCGTCGTGGCTGCCTGTACCGACAACCGCAGCGCGCCGCTGTCTCAAGTGCAGATCATCGATATTCCAGTGGCCAATGCCGGACCGCAGGCCAACCAAAACATCAGCAACCCGACGCTTGAGATTCCGGTGACTTACCCGGTCGCAGACGGTGACGAGCTGACGCTGGTCTGGAGTGAAGAGTTCGACGGCCCGGAAATTGATCCGGAAAAGTGGTTCTTCGCGACAGGTGACGGTACTGAAAAAGGGCTGCCCGGCGGCTGGGGCAACAATGAGCTCCAGTACTACCTGCCTGACAACGCCATGATCGTTAACGGTGTACTCGAAATCACGGCGCGTCGCGAGACGGTTGGCGACCTGGATTTCACGTCGGCAAGAATCAATACCGAGGATCGCTTTGCGTTCAAGTACGGCCGCGTCGAGGCAAGTATCAAAATGCCTTCCGGGCAGGGGCTCTGGCCGGCGTTCTGGATGCTGTCGCAGGACAGTGATTACGTCTGTGACAACGCAGGACGTCCTTGCGTCTGGGCGGCGACGGGTGAAATCGATATCGTTGAAGCGATCAATCTGGACGGCACAAACGACAACGAAATTTTCGCAACGATTCACTACGGTGGCGAGTTTCCGGCAAATCAGTCTTCTTCGGTAACGTATACACCGTCCGTGGATGTCACCGAGGGCTTCCACACCTATGCAATCGAGTGGGATGAGTTCGAGATCCGCTGGTACTTCGATGGCTTGCTGTACGCGGTGCAAAATTCGTGGTCGTCTGCCGCGCTCAACGGTGGGCCCGGTGCGCCTTTTAACCAGAATTTCCACCTCCTTCTGAACCTTGCAGTAGGCGGGAACTTCCCGGGTTCGCCCAATGGCGCGACGCCGTTTCCGGCCACTATGGAAGTTGACTGGGTCCGTGTTTATTCCGGAGAAGAACCGGTGGGCCCGCCACCACCACCACCGGCCGCAGGTACTGCCGGAGTTTTCACCGAGACCGCCACCGAATCACCGATTACGGTGACCAGCATCACCAACAGTATCGATTTCGCCGGTAACAACACGGTTGCAGATCCCAATAGCACCGCGATTCCGGCATTTGAGGGCAGCGTTGTCCTGTCGATTGATTACCAGGACAGCGGTTCAACGTATGGCGGTGTGGTTCTCAACTTTGGCGGTATCGATCTGACGGCGTA
>JBATFU010000128.1:0-2235 GCA_049665065.1 Woeseia sp.
CTTTCTCGTAGTTGCCCTGGTTGATCATGAAATAGTTGCCGAGCGTGCGCAGCCGCTCGCGCTCGGTCAGGCGATCAAGGCGCGACAGGGCTTCCTGCCAGTTTTTCGTCGCGGCATCGCTGTTACCAAGATACTGTTCCGTCAGCGCGAGACCCGCATACGCACGCGCAAAATCAGGATCGAGCTCGATCGCCTTTTTGTACTGCACAACCGCCTCTTCCAGCCTTCTGCTCAGTTGCAGATTCTGCCCTTGCAGATACTCGGATGCGGCTTCAAGGTTGGTGACGGTGAAGGATTCGCTGCCACCCGCGCCGCCGCGTTTTTCCGCATTGCCGAGTGCGATGCGGACTTCCTGCGCGACATCAACCATCGCGGTGAGGATGTCCGTATCGTTGGAGACGCTCTCGGTCGCTGCGAACACCTCCTGCTGATCACTGGTATTGATGCCGGTCACAGCGAGCGTCAGTTTCCCTTTCTCACGGGTTACCGTGCCGCCCACGACGACGTCCACTCCCTGTTGCAAGGCAACGAGCGTGGCGGTTTCCATATTCAGCGTGCGCGGCGCTCCGGCATCGTCCTGCATGCCTGCCGCAATTGAAGTCGCTGAGTTTCTGGGAAAGGCGTTGATGAAGGGTGCAACCTCAAGACCGACCAGCAACACGTCTTCGAGAACGCCGGAGAACAACGGGTTGCCACTTTGGTTATCGAAATTCGCGATCAGAATCGACATCGACTCCGGCACTTTCGCCGGCGCGCGGAAGTTGCCGTAAAGCGATAGTCCGAGACCGGCTGTCAGCAGCGCAATCACGACCACGCTCATCCGCCGGTCAAAGGTCTTGACCGGAATTTCGTCAGGAGCAAGGTCTTTGGTGCGCCGGAATCCTTCGGGCGTTAATTCGTAAAACCAGGAGATCGCCAGCGAGATTGGCAGGCCCAGGACCAGTAGGCCCAGAACGATCTGCATGATCCAGGCCGGGCCATCGAAGATTTCGAGCAGCAGGTCGGCAACCTGCACAAACACCCAGCCGCTGACGAGATAGGTGATACCCGCCCGGAATACCTTGCGGCGTCGCAGTTCCCGGATCAGGGTTCTAAACATTCTTATTTATTCTCTGTGCGGCATTGCCTGGCCGACAAATGGTCGCCGCCGGTTTGGCAATAATCAACCTGGTGTATGTGAGGTGACCCATATTGCAGTGCAATATTGCGGCTAACTATTCATCACAACGCAACAAGATACATACGTTACAGCGCTTGCAGAAGCTTTTCTCAGCTGCAAAAAAACTGCGCGACCTAAACGAAATCCGCTTCTCGTGCATCTATACCTTAAACGGCCCCACCAAGCGGGCCGGACTGGGGGTAGTTCTGAAGATTGCGGATACATCGGCGCAGGACGTCAAGCTCGCGCCAAAAAGCCACAAACAGCGCAATACCGTGCTCGGCGTGCTGGCTGTGGCCCTTCTGCTGGGCGGCTGGCTGGCGGCACCTTCCGTGCAGCGCTGGGCCAATGCCACGATCAGCGTGCCGCTGGACCGGGTGCGGGTTTCCACCGTCGAGCGCGGCAACCTGATCAGTGATGTCTCGGTGCAGGGGCGCGTGGTCGCGGCCGTCAGCCCCACACTCCATGCGACAGCGCCCGGCACCATCACGCTGCATGTCGACGCCGGCGAGCAGGTAGTGGAAGGCCAGGTGCTGGCGACCATTGAGAGCCCCGAACTCGCGAGTCAATTACAACAGGCCGAGTCCGCGCTCGAGCAACGCCAGCTCGAACACGAGCGACAGCGCATCGACCTGCGCCAGCAGGCGCTCGAGAAGCACAAAGTGGCGGACCTTGCTGAAGTTGCGCTTACCGCAGCCAACCGCGAGAAGCGCCGCGCCGACCAGGCGGCCGTACTGAAAGTGATTCCGCTGATTGACCACGAGAAAGCGGTCGATGATTTGCAGAACGCGGAACTCGCACACAAGCATGCCGTTGCCGATGCCGCGCTGTTCGATGAACGCGCTGCGTTTGAAGTGCGTGCGAGCGCTTCCGAACTGCGCCAGCAGGAACTCGCGGTTGATGAACTAAGACGCCGTGTCGATCAGCTTGCAATCACTTCACCCGTGAACGGCATTGTTGGCGACCTGCTCGTCAACCAGAAGGATGCCGTCGCCCGCGACATGCCGGTAATGGCTGTCGTCGACCTGACGCGTTTCGAAGTCGAGGCGCAGATTCCGGAAAGTTATGCAGATGAT
>JBATFU010000129.1:0-2107 GCA_049665065.1 Woeseia sp.
CGGACTGACGAATTGGGCTCCCGGCCTTCCGCAATCGCCGCAAAAAACTCGCGATCCTGCAGTTCAATGCCGTTCATCGACACATCAACATCGGATACATCAATCGCATTCTCGTTGCCGTCGACCAAAGCGTCGTAACGCGCGATGTATGTCCCGTTGTCGCAGATATAACGGAAGAACGTTCCGAGCGGCCCGTCATTATTGAACGACAAGGAAAGTGTGCAGATCTTGCCGCTCCCGGTCATCATCTGGATCGACATGTCCATGGCAATTCCCAACTCGGGATGATGGGGGCCTTCCATACCATTCACCTGAACGATTCTCTCGCCGGACTGGTACGCGAACAGATCGACCGTATGCGCAGCATGGTGCCAGAGCAGATGATCGGTCCACGAACGCGGCTCCCCTGCAGCATTGATGTTCCTGCGGCGGAAGAAATACGTCTGAACGTCCATTTGCTGGATACTCAGTTCACCGGCAGCCACCTTTTTGTGAATCCACTGATGCGACGGATTGAAGCGTCGCGTGTGGCCACACATCGCAACCAGCCCCGTTTCCTTCTGCCTGGCCACAACGGCTTCCGCATCCGCAAATGAATCCGCAAGCGGAATCTCAACCTGCACGTGCTTGCCCGCGTCCAGGCACTGGATCGACTGGCGCGCGTGCATCTGGGTGGGCGTTGCGAGAATTGCTGCATCGACGCCTGGCTGCGCCAGCGCCTCTGCAAGATCCGTGCACGCATGGGGTATACCGTAATTCTCGGCGACCGCCTCCGTCGACTCGAGCGTCCGCCCGACGACAGACACGCACTCGACGCCATCAATATTCCTGAAGCCATCCAGGTGCTTTTTGCCGAACGCGCCGACCCCCGCGAGTACGACTCGTATAGATTTCTTACTCGACATTGCTCGTTCGGCAGTGCTCATCCGGCCAGTAGAGCCGGCGCGGATTATCGACGAGCAGCTTGCGTTGCAATTCGCTGGTCTCAGCGATTGTCGGAATGTAATCGACCAGCTTGCCATCGTCGGGCATGTGCGACTTCATGTTCGGATGCGGCCAGTCGGTGCCCCACAGAACGCGGTCTGGAAACGCCTCGACAACGCGTCGGCCGAAAGGCACTACGTCGTCATAGGCTGGCGGACCACTAATACTAAGCCGTTCCGGACAGCTGACTTTGGCCCACATATTTTCGTTGTCGCTCAACAAATTAAGAAACATCCCGAACTCGGCGCTGGCTACCCCTTTGCTGATATCTGGCCGGCCCATATGGTCGAAGACTATGGTCCCGGGCAGTGCGGCGAAGAAACCACTTAACTCTGGCAAATCCTGCGATTCGACGTAAATGACAAGATGCATGCCAAACACCTGCAGGCGTTCAGCGACCTCTTCCAACGTGTCATGAGGCAGGACGTCCACAAGACGTTTTACGAAACTGAACCGTACGCCCCGAACGCCTTTGTCATACAGTGTTTGCAACTCTTCGTCCGATACGTTTCGACCAACTGAAGCGACACCTCGGGCCTTTCCGGCCGAATGAACGAGTGCATCGACCAGGGCTCGATTGTCGGTACCATGACAGGTCGCCTGAACGATGACATTGCGTTCTATTCCCAGATGATTGCGAAGCGCCCAAAGTTGCTCTTTCGATGCGTCGCACGGCGTGTACTTGCGTGTGGACGCATACGGAAACCTGTCGCCCGGGCCAAATACGTGGCAATGCGCATCAACAGTTCCGGCGGGAACTTTGAATTTGGGCACTGACGGGCCTGGATGAAACTTAAGCCAGCCCTTGTCCATCTCAAATGAAGATGCACTCACCGGCCTTGCGCCTTGAGCCGCGCATCAAGCCGCGGGTAGACACGGCGCGTATTCAGTTCGAATACTTTCTCTTTGTCTCCGTCGCTCATGCTCAACGCGTCTACATAGCGCTTCGTATCGTCGAAATAATGGCCAGTCTGCGGATCTATACCACGCACGGCGCCAACCATCTCGGACGCGAACAATACGTTCTCAACATCAATAACCTCGAACAACAGGTTGATGCCAGGCTGGTGGTATACGCAGGTATCGAAGAACACATTCTTCATGACGTGTTCAGTGAGTTCCG
>JBATFU010000130.1:0-7572 GCA_049665065.1 Woeseia sp.
CACCCATACTTATCAGCAGTAATACCCACACCGATCTCAGCATTTTCAAATCCTCGTAATTCGGTCCCGGGAAATGCGAATCGAATTTTACTATTGAACGTTCAAACGTAGCGAAGCGACTACCCCAATTCTTTGCTAAATCTGCAACTCGACTTGAAAATCATCGCATGTTGATACGCGTTAGAAAGGCAGGATACGCCGATAGGCCCATTAATAATTGTTTGGCACGGATCTCCGCTAACCGCCACAACGCGCCAACAGCATCAACAAGATCACGCCGATAATCGATCCAACGTAAACCTTCATTGAAACGGTTTTACCTTCCATGCTTGCCAGTGCATCGGATGCGCCTTTCTTTACGCCGGCGAGCGGATCAGAGCCTTTCGTGAATGTCGGGCCACTTGTTGCTGAATCATCAGAGCCCTTAGTGAACGTCGGACCACTTGGCGCCGGGTCAGGCGAACTGGCGCCTGGCGCGGGCTTGTTCGCGGCAGCATCGTTTGCAGGTGTTTCCGTGGATTTGTTATCGCTCAATGTTCGATCTCCGATTGGGTGGCCGCAATGCGACTACCAGGGGTGGGCGTGTAGTTTGCCACAAGACGGCTTGCGTATAAGGCCGGCTGACCTGGCTGCGGTGCCAACGCTGTGGCGGCCTCAGAGCGCTGGCGGAACGCCCACGGAGCATCGGTTGATATGCGCAACCTGAGCTGCGGAACTCAGTCCGGCACAGCCGTCCCACTGTTCGGTTTTTGAGCGGAAAAGATCGCAATGCGCACATTGAAAGGCGCAGCAGAACCACGGGACTTAAGAACGTCAATTATTTGCGAATCTGGAGGGCTTTCACTGCTTCGCGTTTAATTGCGTCGGCGTCATAGCGCATGCTGGCTTGCACGCCGCGAACTGCAGGCGGCAAGTCCTGACCCATACTCTTCGCCCAGGTCGAGCGGCTGCTTTTCCCAATACCTGCCGCTCGAACGCCTGCTTTAGGTAAGTCGCGAGGGGCTGCGATCGGCCAGAAACAGCCGCCCAGCTTCAAATATCGGACGGCTGCTTCGATGTCGTGTTAAGAACAGAACGTACGCAGAATTTTCTGGCTATTCGCCGCCGTGCGGCAAATCCTCTCTTTCCAGCTGTCTCAATACAGCACCCGTGTCGAAAATGACCAGCTCACTTACTATCTTGCCATCCGCAAACTCGTACCGCGTGATGCCGGTGGTTGTCAGCTTGTTGCCGCTTGCATTTTCGCTGCCGCTGTCCGTGCCAACCACTGTCCACTGCACAAAGCCACCGTCCGGGCCCACCGCCGAGCCATCATTCGTGATGCTGAAGTCGGGATAGACTTTATGCACTTCGGTGATGAAGGCTTTGTAATCATCAAGATTGTTGACATTCCTGTCCGGTGCTGTGCGCGAGATGTCTGACGACATGACCGCGTCCAGTGCATCCGTGTTGCCGGTATCCCAGGCCATTATCGAAGCGTCTATCGCCGCACTCATCTGGGATTCCACCTCCGCAGCAGCACGCATGGCTTTAACTGCGGGATCTTCTGACGCTTCCTGGGCGCACGCGCTCAGTAGCGTCAAAGCGAGGGTGATGCTCGCGACTCTTTTCAATAGTCTCATCTTGACTCCGTGTGGTTTTTTCAGAGGTTGAACAGAACGATAGCAACGACGCATCTGTATAGCGAAACAGCGGACGTTCATTGCCAGGAATCTGACTGTCGCCTTTGGTTCAGCGGCAGCCGCCAGACTCAGTCTAGCCAATTGCATCTGAAATGTCCGCTCCGGGTCGGTTTGCGACCTTTCTATATTACCTCAGCAGCGGAAATCGTTGCGACTTCGGCTTTCCGCTATTAGCAGACATAGGTAATCTGTGAGATCGTTCCCAAATCGACTAATGTGTTTTTTCTGCGTAAGGCTGCACCCGTTGTAGGCTTCCGTAGGAAATACCCCCAGTAACTTATCGGAGGAGGTCCGACAGTGAATTTGGTCGTTGGAGCAACTGGAATTTTGGGCGGTGAGATCTGCCGCCAACTGATCGCCGCGGGTAAACCGGTTAAGGCACTTGTAAGGCCCACTTCGGACCCGATCAAGGTGGAGGCGTTACAGCGTCTCGGGGCCACCATTGTTCAGGGAGATCTTAAGGATCGTTCGTCCCTGGACGCAGCCTGCCAGGGGGTGACGACGGTCATTTCGACGGCATCCTCCACGCTTTCCCGGCAGCCGGGTGATTCTATTCAGACGGTCGACCTTGAGGGACAGCTCAGCCTGGTCGATGCGGCAAAGGCTGGCGGCGTCGAGCATTTTGTTTTCATATCGTTCCGAAGTAACCCGGACCTCCAGTACCCACTCGACGACGCCAAACGGGCCGTCGAGCAACACCTGAAGGCAAGCGGTCTGACATACACCATTTTGCAGGCCGGCTATTTCATGGAAGTCTGGCTCGGCCCGGCATTGGGTTTCGACTACGCCAATGCCAGCGCACGCATCTACGGCGACGGGCACAATGGGCTTAGCTGGATCTCCTACAAAGATGTTGCTCAATTTGCCGTGGCGTCTCCGGACAATCCGGCAGGCCATAACGCTGTTATCGAGGTGGGCGGCCCGGAGGTGCTTAGCCCCCTTGAAGTGGTGCACATCTTTGAAGAGGTCGGCGGGCAGCCGTTGGCAATCGAGTGTGTGCCGGAGGATGTTCTGCGCGCACAGAAAGCGGATGCCACGGATCCCTTGCAGGAGTCTTTCGCCGCTTTGATGCTCACCTATGCCAACGGGGATCCCATCGAGATGGAGGCGACGCTGCAGGTCTTCCCCCTACAACTTTCCTCAATCCGAGACTATGCCGAGGGCGTACTGGCTACTGCCTGACGGCGTAAGAAAGTCCTGCAGGATCGCGGTTTCCCATTAAATGTCTGCCTCGGGTCGCAAGCCGACGCTCGCGCTTTCCCCAAACAGGATCCTGAAGCGACGGCTAGCCAAAAAACCGGCCATTCGCTCTCCGACACCTTTAATTACAAAACCCGCCCGCCAGGGCGAGGACGATTCAAGATCTTGGACATGTTTCTCCGACAACTTTGATCGCCAGAATGCAGCGGCGAGCAACCGAACGCTTACTCGACAGTGACCGACTTCGCGAGGTTCCGCGGCTGATCCACGTCCGTGCCTTTCAGCACGGCAACGTGATACGCCAGCAACTGCAGCGGCACGGTATAGACGATTGGTGCAATCAATCTGTCGGCATGTGGCATCTTGATAACCTTGATGCCGGGTTCATTCTCGAGGCCGGTTTCGTTATCTGCAAACACGTAGAGCTGGCCACCACGGGCGCGCACGACCTGCATGTTTGATTTCAGCTTGTCGAGCAGCTCGTTGTTCGGCGCGACGACAACCACCGGCATATCCTCATCGATCAGCGCCAGCGGGCCGTGCTTCAGCTCGCCGGCGGCATAGGCCTCGGCGTGGATGTAGGAAATCTCTTTCAGTTTCAGCGCACCTTCCATTGCGATCGGCCACATTGGTCCGCGGCCGAGGAACAGCGTGTGATGTTTCTCGGCGAAGTCTTCGGCGATGAGTTTCAGCTCTTCGCTCATCTGCAGCGCGCTTTCTGCCGCTGCAGCGACATGATAAAGGTACGGCACCAGCTCAGCTTCACGCTCTTCGGTCATGCCGCGATAGCGCGCCAGCATCAGCGTGACGATCAGCATCGATAACAATTGCGTGGTAAAGGCTTTGGTGCTCGCCACGCCAATTTCCGGTCCGGCCTGCGTCATCATGACGAGATCCGATTCACGCACCATCGAGCTGTGCGCGCTGTTGCAAATTGTCAGCGAACCGAGATAGCCGGATTCCTTTGCGATACGCAGCGCCTCCAGCGTGTCTGCCGTTTCACCCGACTGAGAAAGCGTGACGAACAGGGTATTGGGCGTGACTACAACCTTGCGATAGCGATACTCGCTGGCAATCTCGACATGACAGGGAATACCGGCGATCGATTCCATCCAGTACTTGCCAACGCAGCCAGCGTGGTAACTCGTGCCGCAGGCAACAATATGAATTTGCTCAACCTGCTTTAGAAGTTCGCCGGTTTTCGGACCCAGCGATTCCGGAATAACGCGATTGTTTGAGACGCGCCCGTACAGGGTGTCGGCGAGTGCAGCCGGCTGCTCAAAAATTTCCTTCAGCATGAAGTGCCGGTAGGGGCCTTTCTCTGCGGCGTCGTTCGTCCAGTTGGTTTCGTGGATCTCGCGCTCAACAATCTTGCCGGCCGTGTCGTAGATGGTGACCTTGTCGCGGCGAATCTCGGCGAGATCACCCTGTTCCAGATAAATAAAGCGCTGCGTGACAGGCAGCAACGCTGGCACACCGCTCGCGACGTAGTTCTCGCCAAGACCAAGGCCGATGACCAGCGGGCTGGCGACGCGACTCACGACGAAACGATCAGGGTCCTCGTTGTCGACAACCAAAAGCGCGTAGGCGCCTTCGAAGCGCTGCACCGACAGGCGCAGTGCTTCAACGAGATCGACTCCGGATTTCAGGAAGTCGTGAACGAGATGCGCCGCAACCTCGGTATCTGTCTCGGAAAGGAATTCGTAACCCTTTGCCAGCATCTCTTCCTTGATCGGCTGGAAATTCTCGATAACGCCATTGTGAATAACAGCAACCCGATTGCCTGACATGTGCGGATGCGCGTTCGCTTCGGTGACACCGCCGTGCGTAGCCCAGCGCGTGTGCGCAACGCCAAGCCGGCCGACCAGCGGCGAGGCAGCGAGTTTCTCGTCAAGCTCGGCGACTTTGCCGACTGTGCGGCGCAGGCCGATTTCGCCATTGCTTTGCAGCACAGCGACTCCGGCGGAGTCATAACCTCGATACTCGAGACGGCGCAGTCCTTCGACCAGGATTGGCACGATATTTCGTTCGGCTATAGCGCCAACGATTCCACACATCTGGCAGACCCTCCGGGTTTTGCGTCGTTATTGCTTCGGCGGTGTTTTAAGAACGGGGCATTGTCACAGACTTCCGCCCTTTGCAGCGTGTCTCAGTTCCCAGATTCGTGCCGCGCTTACTGTCAGGTGACTGATTATATTGGGAAAGCCGGTTGTGGCGAAATCAGGACAGACGCGGTGGTTTGGGCTTTTTCTGCGGTTTTTGCCAGCTGTCTATAGTGACCTGGCGCGCTCTCGCCACGGTCAGCTTGCCGTCCGGCGCTTTCTTCGACAGCGTCGTGCCCGCGCCTATGGTTGCGCCCGCGCCGACTTCGACCGGTGCCACCAGGTTGACGCCGGAGCCGATGAACGCGCCATCGCCAATCTTCGTCAGGTGCTTATTCGCGCCGTCGTAGTTGCAGGTAATGGTGCCGGCGCCAACGTTGACCTTCGAGCCCATCTCCGTGTCGCCGATATAGGTCAGGTGGTTGACCTTGCTGCCAGGCCCGATGTTGCTCTTTTTGATCTCAACGAAGTTGCCGGCCTTCACGTTGTCGGCAAGGTTTGCGCCGGGTCGCAGGCGAGCGAACGGGCCGAGCTCGCAGTTTGCGCCGGTAACCGCGCCTTCCAGGTGACAGTTGGAATGCACGACCGTGCCCGCACCCAGCTTGCAATTGCGAATCAGGTTGTTGGATTCAATGACGACGTTGTCTTCGAGAATAACGTCGCCTTCGAAGATCGCATTGACGTCGATAAACACATCGTGGCCGCACGTCAGCGTGCCGCGAATGTCGACGCGGGCAGGGTCCGCAAAACCGACGCCTTCAGCCATTAACTCATCAACCCGCCGCTTCTGCAGCGCGCGCTCGGCCTTGGCGAGTTGTTGCTTGTCGTTGATACCCATCACCTCATCCTCGCTGTCGGCCTTGATACCGAGCACTGCCACGCCGTCCGCGACCGCAAGTGCGATCACGTCGGTCAGGTAATACTCGCCCTGACTGTTGTCGTTCTTCAAACGGCCGAGCCATTTGTTAAGGCGGTTTGCGTTGCAGCACATCACGCCCGAGTTGATTTCTTTGATCGCGCGCTCCTGCGCGCTCGCGTCCTTTTCTTCAACGATGCGTTGCACGTCAGCGCCATTGCGAATGATGCGGCCGTAGCCTGTCGGGTTCTCGATGTCGACGGTGAGGATTCCAAACTCGTCATCGCCACAGGCATCGAGCAGGCGGCGCAGCGTTGTCGACTTCAACAACGGTACATCGCCGGCAAGGATCAGTACCTGGTTTTTGCCGGGAGTGTGCGGCATGGCCTGCATCACGGCATGCCCGGTGCCTAGTTGCTCTGCCTGCAATGCCCAGCGCAGCGATTCACCCTCGAACGCCTTTGGTACCGCGTCGCCGCCATGGCCATAGACGACGCAGATATCCTCGGCACCAAGCTCCCGGGAACAGTTCACAACGTGCCGCAGCAGCGGCTGGCCGGCCAGCGGCTGCAGGACCTTCGGCCTTGTTGAGCGCATGCGCGTGCCCTGGCCGGCGGCGAGAATGACTATGCTGAGTGCCAAGCTTAATAACCTCATCGAATCACGATCGGCGCATGATACCGCATGCAGTCGATTGATTTTTGGCCGTCGGCGGGGGTAGTTTGGGTGACCCGGATGACCGCTTTGGCAGGTTCTGATGATGATACTTCGATTCGCCCTGCTGTACCTGTTGCTGGCTGGCTGCAGCAGCGAGATTTATCTGCGCGATGGTGTTACCGACGGCGATACTTTTTACCTCGCCGAGCAAGCCCTGCTCGACAACGATCCGGTGCTGCAGAGCTGGGTCAGCTACAGCCTGACCCTGAGCGCCTGCAAGCTGGCGATAGGAGAAGCGAACCCGGCGCGTTCGAGCTCCTTCGAATGTGAGCTGATGGCGCGGCGCCATCTTGTTGAAACCTGGCAGGAACAGCGGGCGGCAGCCAGCGATGCTTATCTCGACACGTTGGTCGAAGTCCACGATGCAGGATTGCTGCCGGAGTACGTCGCCGCGAACCTGCGACGGAAACACTGGGCGTTACCCGCAGATTTAAACACTGCAGGCTACCGTGCTTATGCCGGCAAGCACTTGCGCCGGCACGCGCCCGTCACACGAGTCGTTGGCTCCTGGAACTACGCGCAAAACGTCCGACTCGCACAATAGCCTCAGCGCAGTGGCATCACCGGCAGTTCCAGCTGCGACGGATACTCACTCGTGTGCCACAAGCTGTTGTGTGCGGTAACGCCATCAGTCTCGTCATAGTTGTTGCCGCCCGTGTTCAGGTTGCGCATGTACTGCGGGAACTTTGAGGACGAAACCTCGACGCGAATTTTGTGCCCGGCCTTGAACAGGTAGCTCGTCGACATCGGCGTCGGCTGCAGCTTGTACACGTTGCCTTGTTCCATGAACACGGCCTGGTCGTAGCCGTCGCGGTAGCGCGCACGCAGAATGGTGTCGTCGATATTGTACGCAGTACCGTCCGGGTAAACGTCAACCAGCTTTACAGTGAAGTCTGTGTCGCGCGCATCGGATGACACGTACAAAGTCGGGCGAATGTGCCCGGTGATCTGCATGTCATCTGTCAAGGCACCCGAGGTATAAACGAGAACATCCGCGCGCGCCTCGATACCACGC
>JBATFU010000131.1:0-3453 GCA_049665065.1 Woeseia sp.
GCTCAATGCGCTGCGGTTGCATCGACACGGCAGGAAACTGCAGAAGAGCGCGGCCGCGCCGCTGGATCCGGCGCTTCCGGAACCCGCCGCGACATGAGCAGCCTGTTCCTGCTGATTCCGCTCGGCCTTTTGCTGCTCGGCTTCGCGGTCTGGGCATTCTTCTGGGCCGTGGGTTCCGGCCAGTTCGATGATCTCGATACACCGGCATGGAGCGTGGTGATGGACGACGACCGCGCGCCGAAAAAATCCGCTGGCAAGAAAACCGATACTCAGTCTGACCCGCAAGACTGATGATGACAGAGCTCTTACTTCCTGCAGCCTTCGCGGCGGGCTTCTTCGGCAGCACGCACTGCATCGCCATGTGTGGCGCGATCGTATTGCTGTTCGAGGGCCAGAACGCGCAGCAGGGCGGACTCGTGCGGCGACTCACCTACAACAGCGGCCGCATGCTGTTCTACGTAACGCTCGGACTCTTCGCCGGCGCCTCGGGTGCGCTGCTGATAGCGGGTTTTGCGCAGGGCCTGATGGTGCTGCGGTGGATTGCCGGCATTCTGCTTGTCCTGCTCGGCATTAACCTTGCGTTTGACTGGCAGGCGCTGCGCTTTCTCGAACTGGCGGGTGCTGCAATCTGGAAACGGCTGTCGCCGCTCGCGCGTCACGTGTTGCCGATACGCTCTTTACCCTCGGCGCTGGCCGCCGGTTTTCTGTGGGGCGCGCTGCCCTGCGGGCTCGTCTACAGCGCCGTCGCGCTGGCCGCCACCGGCGGCAGTGCGGCAGCGGGTGGCCTGGTCATGTTTGCGTTCTGGCTTGGAACGCTGCCCGCCCTGTTGTTTGCGGGTGCATCGGCGGAACGCCTTTATCGATTCAAATCGCGTCCCGCGTTCCGGCGTATTGCCGGCGCACTGATGATTTTTTTCGGCGTCATTTCATTAAGCCTGCCGCTCATGCATGCGAGTCTCGAGCAGCAGGATGGCCATGAACATTCGTCGTTGCAGAAATCAGATCGCGTCGAGAACACGACGCAGGCGAGCTTTCACATCCTTCGATAGCGGCCGCACGTCGTCATGCTCGACGAGCCCCATCACCGCTTCAGGATCCATGAAACTGACGTGCACCTTGCCGGCATCGTCTTCCCGCACCAGCACATTGCAAGGCAGCAGCAGGCCGATTTCCGGGACTGCGTGGACCGCATCCCAGGCGAGCTT
This sequence comes from Woeseia sp., assembly GCA_049665065.1. Lineage (GTDB taxonomy): Bacteria > Pseudomonadota > Gammaproteobacteria > Steroidobacterales > Woeseiaceae > Woeseia. The sequence continues at coordinate 1,206 of JBATFU010000131.1, forward strand.
CGGGTTGCAGGCACCGAGAATGCGATAGGGCGGCATATCGCGGTCGAGTTTTTCTTTCATCTTGCCCGCGACGTCGATATCCGACAGCACGCCGAAGCCCTCCGTTGCGAGCGCTTTTGTCACCTGCTCGATGGCGGCATCGAAGTTGCTGTCGACGAGTTTGCCAAAACCAAATGCTGTATCCATGAACTGTTTTCCTTTATGAGCGTCGCGCGGAACCTGTCCCGCAATAAATATCGTGCAGCAGCTGGATCACGCGGTCAGCGGGACCCGGCGCCAGCGAGTAATAAATTGTCTGGGATTCGCGCCGGGTTCTGACGAGGCCCTGCGCCCGCAGGCGGCCCAGTTGCTGCGACAGGGCGGACTGGCTCAGCGCGACCAGGTCGTTGATCTCGCCCACCGAGCGCTCGCCTTCGGCGAGCAGGCACAGAATCATCAGCCGGCTCTCGTTGCCGAGCGCCTTCATCAGGGTCGCCGCGGCGCTTGCGTGATCCCGCATCGCCTCGGCCGCCTCTCCCTTAACTGACTGATTAATAGGTTTTTTATTGATATCCATAATCGCTACTCGCGACGCCTGCGGCAAACCCGTATGGCAACACCGGCAATATAGCGCATACTAAATTAGAAATACATAATTTATTCTTGTCTAATTTAGCTTCTTAGAATATAGTGCCGACCCGGCTAAGGGGCGAGGAGTAGCGACATGGCAAAAATTGCAGTGATGGGCGCCGGTATCGGCGGCATCTCGCAGGTTTACGAACTGCGCGAGAAACTCGGCAAAGAGCACGAAGTGTTCCTCGTGCATCTTGCGAAGATCGCCTACGAGAAATACTTCCTGCACAAGGTACGTAAAGCCAAGACGGAGCCTTACTACGAGAAGGCCGTCATGAAAATGGTAGGCGCGTTGCGCCTGAAGGAAACCGTCTGATGAAACACGGCATCATCGCGCTGGCCACCGGGCGGCCACGCACTGTCTACGCAATTATCGTGCTGCTCACGCTCGTGGCCGCGGCGATGATGACGCGCATTCACATCGATACTGATCCCGAGAACATGCTGCCGGCAACGCAGCAGGATCGCGTGTTTCACGATGCGGTCGAACAGCGCTTCACGCTGCACGACGCCATCGTCGTCGGCGTGGTTAACGATCAGCATCCGGACGGCATCTACAACGCAAAGACGCTGAGCGCCGTACACGCGCTGAGCGACGCCATCCTGCGACTCGATGGCGTTATCCCGCCGGACATGATGTCGCTCGCAGTAACCGACAACATCACCCAGGAAAGCCCCGGCACGATCCGCTTTGAATGGCTGATGAAGGAAGCGCCCACCACGGCCGCGCAGGCACAGGCCATTCGTGACAACGTTGAACGCCTGCCGCTGCTGATGGACACGCTGGTGTCCGGCGACGGCAAGGCGGCGGCGATCTACGTACCGATTTCGGCCAAGGAACTGAGCTACCCGCTGTCGCAGCAGATTCGTGCACTGATTACGGAACTCGATTCCGGGGACGCGTGGCACATCACCGGCTTGCCGGTCGCGGAGGATACCTTCGGCCACGACATGTTCGTGCAGATGGGTATTTCCGCGCCGCTGGCCGGTCTGATGATCTTCCTGCTGATGCTGTACTTCTTCCGCAGCGCGCCGCTCGTCGTGGCGCCGATGCTGGTTGCGATGGCCACAGTGATCATCACGATGGGTCTCCTTATCGGCATGGGCTTCACCGTGCACATCATGAGCTCGATGATCCCGATCTTCCTGATGCCGATCGCGGTCGTCGATTCCGTGCACATCATGTCCGAGTTCGCAGATAACTTTCGGTCAGGCAAAGACCCGAAAGAAGTTATCTCGAACACGGTTGAACACCTGTTTACGCCGATGTTATTTACGTCGCTGACGTCCGCCGTGGGTTTCCTGTCACTGATGCTGACGCCGATTCCGCCGGTGCAGATCTTCGGCGCGTTTGTCGCCTTCGGTATCCTGCTCGCGTTCCTGCTGACGATCGTGCTGATCCCGGCGTACGTCGTGCGCATGAAGCCGGCATCGCTTGCGAAACTCGCGAGTCGCTCCAGCACGCCGCACACGGACACGCCGCTGGCGCGCCTGCTGCGCCGCACCGGCAAGTTCGCTACGCACCGCGCCAAGCTCATCACTGGCATCGCCGTCCTGCTGGTCGGCGTCAGTGTTGCCGGCATTCTGCGCATCGAGATCAACGACAACCCGGTACGCTGGTTCAAGGCCAGCCACC
>JBATFU010000132.1:0-5757 GCA_049665065.1 Woeseia sp.
TGTCCACTCAATAGAATATTGCCGTTAAGTCCGCCCGCCGTGGAGACCAGCGCCCCTATTGCAATCAACGGTCCGCCGAAACTTCCCAGCGCCAGTGCTGCATCGGCAAACGGCGCCTCGGACTGCGCCAGGACCTCGACAGGTACCAGCATCATCACGGCTGCGGTGGCGCCGATGTACAGGGCGGTGACCGACAATGTCGCAACGATGACCGCGCGCGGAATCGTGCGTTTGGCATCCTTGACTTCGCCGGCTGGAATCACGCCGGCTTCGAGGCCAACGAACGCCCACATCGTGAGCAAGCCGGTCGTCGCCAGCGCCTGCGTGAGCGGCAGCTGCTGCGGGTTCAGCGGCGGAATGTTGTCTGTCGAGCCGACGAACAGGCCGAGCACGATAATCACCAACAGCGGAATGATCTTCAGCACTGTCATGACGAGTTGCACAGAGGCCGCTTCCGCGACGCCTTTCAAGTTTACGGCGGTTAGTACCCAGATAATGCCGGCTGCGACCAGTGCCTGAATCATTTTGCTCGCGCCCAGCGCGGGTATCACCGCCCCCGCATAGCCTGCGAACGCCACACTGATCGCGGCGATAGCAAACACGAGGCTCAGCCAGTAGCTCCAGCCAACGGCGAAGCCGGCCAGGTCACCGAAAGCTTCGCGCGTGTAGATGTAAAAACCACCGCTGCGGGTCGTGCGACTGGCGAGGCGGGCCAGCACGAGGGCAACCATGATGGCGCCCAGGCTGGTAAACAGCCAGCCGAAGAAACTGATCGAACCGAAAGGCGCAAGCACCGCGGGTAGCAGGAAGATGCCGGAGCCGATCATGACACCGACGCTCATTGACCAGCACTTCCAGAAGCCCATGACAGGCGCATGTGAATCGCTGACGGTTGACTCGGGGCGCTGATCCATTTTTATAACCTCGGCGCTGGCGCAGGTTGGCTGTGCCAGCGCAACGACATGCAGGAAAGGCCGGCATCCACTTTGCCGATCTCGCGAGTGTTCAGGCTGACAACGGTATAGCCGCTGGCGGCAAGCAAGTCGATAGTGCGCGGAAAATCAGCGCCAATAAATACGACGTCATTGACGCGCAAGGCATTTGCTGCCGCTTCCTCGCCTTCCGGCACGAGCAGGGTTCGGTAGCCCGCGAAAAACCCGGAGGCTGCGAGGCGCTTTGTCGAAAGCACGGTTTCTTCATCAAGCAGCGAACAGTCCGTTTTGAAATGCAGCACGCCGGGCGGCGTCTGGACGATTTCGCCGTCGCGTCCGAGTTTGCGAAGACAGTGGATTACGCTTTCTGCACCCGCGCGATCGGTGCGTGCGGAAAGGCCGATCATTACTGTCTTTGGCGTTGTCAGAATATCGCCGCCTTCAGCAAAGCCATCTTCTGTCATCTCAAGAACTGTTGCGAAGCGGTCAGCCAGAACCGGCTTCATCTTGTTCGCTTCGCCGAGACGGGTTGCAGCCCCCGGTCGCAACACAATGGCACCCTCGCCGTAAACGAGCGCCGGGTCTTCGACGAAAACAGAATCGGGAAACGCATCATCGGCCGCCAGCACCTGCACGGTAACGCCGGCGTTCTCGAGCGCTGCAACGTAAGCCGCGTGCTCTGCTTGCAGCACGGCGAAATCGGGATCGCCACGATCATCGGCGCGCAGGCCGCGCACGACGGACGCTGCGGGCCTGCGCACGATGGCGTTATCAAACTCGTAGACTTTGGCACTACGATTCACGATTAGAATCCCCAGCCTGTAAACGCAGTTTGCGCATCAAAAGAACCCTAGATTACTGCAGCTCAATGGTATTCGCTGCTAAGAAAAGCTTGCGGTGGCTGCGGCTGCATTCAAATGCTCGCCGGCACCGGAAAAGTCGTACATGTCGAGTGCGTCCTTTGCGGCAGTCAACTCAACGTAGCCGTCCGCGTCGTCGCTCATACCGTTCAGCAGCTCTTCGACGAGGTCCAGCGCTTCCGGGTTGCTCTGCCCCGTTGCTTCCACGACCCGGGAGAACAGTTTGCGGCGCTGTGTGTCATCCAGTTCCACACCCTCTTCAGCGCCAGCCAGCAACGGCGCGAGCAATGCCTGTGATTCGCTCACCTCGTTATTCGCGGCGACCAATCGGGATAGTGCATCCGTGCTGACGTCGGCGCCCGACTTGATCGTCAGCTCGATCGCCTCGGCCGCGGCACCCGTCTCATCCGCGCCGAGATTATTCGCGATACCTCTCAGCTTGTGCGCGAGCTGGCGCGCCTGGTCCGTGTTGCCGCTGTCCAGAAACGCTTTAATTCGTTGCGGCGCGTCGGCGTAATCTTTGCAAAAGTCTTTTAACAGGCTGATATAGAGCGTCGTGTTACCCGCCACTCTTTTCAGACCGTCTTTTACGTTGATGCCTGGCAGGTTGTCCGGCAATTCAGCGGCCGACTCAGCGCTGCTTTCAGGTCGCGCAAAGCGCTCTGCATCGTAGTCGCGTTCGCCCGGCTCGATCCACTGCAGCAGCGCGCGGTACAGCTCGGCAGGCTCAATCGGTTTCGGGATATAGGCATTCATGCCGGCCTCGGCGCCGCGTGCGCGATCCTGTTGCATCGCGTTTGCGGTCATGGCCAGCACCGGCAGGTCTTTGAGATGCGGCTTTGAGCGGATTCGTTCGGTCGCGGTGTAGCCGTCCATGACCGGCATCTGCACGTCCATCAATACGCAATCGAAAGGCATCGAGGTCGCCTTCTCGACCGCCTGCCTGCCGTCTCTGGCGATCTCCACATAGAGCTTCGCCTGTTTGAGCAGCTCACCGGCAACCTGCAGGTTCAGATCGGAGTCGTCCACGAGCAAAACGCGCGCGCCGCGGATCGGTGTCAGGTCGAGTTCCGCGTCTGACTCTTCAGTTGCGACGGCCTCGTCCGCCAGGGGCAGCGCCAGCTCGAAACTAAAGGTACTGCCTTCACCCAAGGTACTTGCAACCTCAACGTTGCCGCCCATTAGTTCGACGAGCCGCTGCGCGATCGACAATCCCAGTCCGGTGCCGCCGTGCTTGCGGGTCATGCTGTTATCGGCCTGCGAGAAGGCTTCGAAGAGCGTCTCGCGGACATCGTCGGCAATCCCTGGCCCGGTGTCGGACACGGCAAAACGCAGTCGTGCTGCTAATGGGTCCGAGTCCTGCACAGAGATTGCGAGATCGATTCGTCCGTGTTCCGTAAACTTGACGGCGTTGCTGACGAAAATTCCGAGCACCTGCTTCAGGCGCTTGGCATCGCCGAGTAAGGCATCAGGTATTTTTGGGTCAACCTCTAGGTGCAGAGTCAGCCCGGCTTCCTGAACGGGCTCTTCCCAGACACGTCGAATTCCCTCAACTACCTCTGCTGGATTAAACGGTTTGCTGACGCATTCGAGCTCGCCATCTTCCAGCTTGGAGAAGTCCAGGATGCTGTCGATGATGTCCTGCAGGCCTTCGGCCGATTGCTCCACCTTGCCGAAGTAGTCCCGCTGCTTCTCGCTCAGCTCCGTTTGCAGCCCCAGCCGGGTCAATCCAAGAATTGCGTTCATCGGCGTGCGCATTTCATGGCTCATGTTCGCCAGGAAGTTGCCCTTCGTTTGCACAGCGGCAAGCAGATTTTGATTGGCCGCTGTGAGCTCACGCGTGCGACGCTGCACCGCCGATTCCATTTGTTGCAGAATATCGGTATAGCGTTCGGCCATCATCAGCGCCGTGACGAACATCATTAGTGCAAAGACGATATACAAGACATTGCCGGAACCAACCAGCGGAGTTGCCAGCATGACATCATTGATGACGGCAGCGACCAGCATCAGTAACAGCACAACCACGACGCGCGCTGAACGACTGCCGCGGTAAGCGCGCCAGGCCATAACTCCCGCCATCGTCAGCGCCCAGACCGGCACGAGGTACTGGAATGGTGCCAGTGTCACGCTGAATAGCCACAGCGTCGGTGCGACCAGCGCCAGTAGAAAGAACACGCCGAAGACAAGATGAAATCCCTGTACCACTCGATTCGCACGTGTGTGCGTCACGGCCAACAGCGTTTTGCCGAACACGATGGGCGCCAGGTACAACATCAGGAACTCGAACTTCTTCTGCCAGAAGAAAGGGACGTCGAGCAGAAACTTTGCCTGGCTGGTTTCAAACGTGTAAGAGGCGAGCACGATACTGAACAGGCCGAACCAGAAAAATTCCTTCAGCGCCGGATTGCGACGCGCAATCAGAAGATGGTACAGGCCCAGTACAAGATACAAAGCGGCTAGAACAACGTTTGGCAGCAGCGCTTTTCGCAGCGCCACCTCTCGCAGGTCGCCGATATTGCCAATCAGAAAGTCACCGCCGTACGGCCCTGTTTCCCAGTCTTGCACAACGTCAGGATTGCGCCAGACGCGCAGCGCCAGTGTCAGGCTTCCATCCGGGCCAATCGCAGACGCGGGAATGGCCCAGGTCTTGTGCTGATCGTTGCGACTTTCAGGTTCCGGCGGCAGTTGTCCAACGCTGCCCAGTTTTTCTCCGCCAGCGTAAAACTCGTAGGCGCTCATTACCGCGCCCAGCGTGACGCCCAGTGCACCAAGTGTTTTTTCTACCGACGGTTGCGAGGTATCCAGCCGCAGCGTAACGCGATACCACAGCATCCCCGAATATCCCATGTGACCGGCAGGCGAACGCCCGGGAACCGCAGTGCTTTCCCAATCGTCGTCATTCAGCCCTGGCGCAGCCCAGGCAATATCGTCACCGAGCTTGAACTTCCATTGCCCTGCGATTGACTGCGGCTTTGCCAGATCGACAACAGTAATGCTAGCCGCCGCGGGCGGGACGAACAACAGGAGTAGAGCAAGTAACGCGCTATTTCTAATAACGCGTCGCATCGTCAGGCCGTCAGTCTCTGCTCTATTTGCGTTAGCAGGGGCTCGGCGTCAGCGAAGTTGAAGTTATCCAGCAGTTCACGCACCTGCGATAAGGCGTCGGTGATTTCGCTGTCATCTTCCTGTGCCGCGAGCAGCTGATCAACGAGGTCCGTTGCGCCTGGATCAAATGCTGTGACCGCGGTCTGCAAACTTGCAAATACCTCGGCAACGTCTATTGCGTTCGCGTTTTTATCAACACTTTCGCTTTGCAACTCAGCCAACAGTTGGGCATGCGACTGGCCAACAACCTTGAGCGCCTGCGCCAGTGCCGCCACCTGCTCTGTCGACACGTCATCGCCAGCGATCGCCGCTTTCTCGATAACTTCGGCCGTTGCACCGACGTCTACAGCACCAAGATTGTTCGCGATGCCGCGAACCTTGTGCGCCGCTCCCCGCAATTCATCCTTCTTTCCGGTAGCGACCAGCGCCCCGATCTCGTCTGCGGCTCCTCGATAGTCGCGAACCATGTCGCCCAGCAGTTGCAAATAAAGTTTCTCGTTGCCACCGACACGACTAAGGCCTTTATCGATGGCGAGGCCCGGCATTGACGCAGGCAATGCTGCCTGCGGAGCAGCGGCGGCCTCTTCGGCATCGGCTTCTGCGGGCAGATAGCCGCTGTAGTCACCCTCGGGAATCGCTTTCAGGAGCGCCTGGTACAAGTCGGCAGGATCCACTGGCTTGGCAACATGGCCGTTCATACCGGCCGCGAGTGTGCGCGCCCGGTCTTCCGCCATGACGTTGGCGGTCATTGCGATAACTGGCAACTGATCAAAGGAAAAAGTCTCGCGAACCTGTTTGGTCGCCGCGTAACCGTCCAGGCGCGGCATCTGGATATCCATCAGCACGCAGTCGTACTC
>JBATFU010000133.1:0-2981 GCA_049665065.1 Woeseia sp.
ACTTAAGTTAGCCGCCATCACCGCAACCCTTGCGGTTACAGCCGGACTTTTCCTCCTGCAGCCCACGGCAGAGACGGAAGTTCGTACGAGCTATATCGTCCAGGGCCAGAGTTTCGAGGCCGTGCTCGATGCCGTCAGCGAACTTGATGCCGAGGTCACGCACGAGTTGCGAGTCATTCGCTCCGTAGCAGTGAACCTGACGGAAGGCCAGGCAAAACGATTGCAGAAACACGCCGCCGTAAGCCGTTTGTTCGGTAATCAGGCTGTCGAGGTTTCCGGTAAACCTTCCAAGCAATCGGGTGGCACGACTGCGCCTGATGTCAGTCCTTCCGGCGCAGTGGAAACCCACTTCCCGACGTTGATCGAGGCCAACCGCCTGCACCAGCAGGGCATCGACGGCTGGGCCATCGGTATCGCGATTCTTGATACAGGCATGTGGGCCGACGCCGGGCTGCTCGAAGACCGTTACGGCCAGGCTCGTGTCAAGGTGGCGTACGACGCGATAACGGATTCCGTAACCGTTCTACGCAACCGTAGTACCAGTTTCGGCCCAGATAAGTCCGGGCACGGCTCGCACGTTACCAGCATCGCCGCAAGCAGCCGCGAAATTAACGGCTCTTACAACGGCATCGCTCCAGGTGCCCGACTGATCCCTGTCATTGCGCTGGACGAAAATGGCCAGGGCAGCTACGCAGACGTGATCCGCGCTATTGACTGGATTGTCGCGAATCACCAGCGGTACGGCATCGACATCATCAACATGTCCCTGAGTGCACCAGCACGCTCGCACTACTGGGACGATCCGCTGAACCAGGCGGTTATGGCGGCATGGGATGCCGGCATCGTCGTGGTCGCATCCGCCGGCAATACCGGTCCCGCAGCACAAACGATTGGCGTACCCGGCAATGTGCCGTACGTCATTACCGTCGGCGCCATGACCGACAACTACACGCCGGCTGACGGCAGTGATGACGTGTTGGCGCGATTCAGTTCCGCCGGACCGACCGTCGAAGGCTTCGTAAAACCGGAAATCGTCGCACCCGGCGGCCACATGCTCGGCATCATGCAGAATTCCGCCGCGCTCGCCACCGAATACAGCAGTTTCCATGACGGCGACAAGTACTTCACGATGTCCGGCACGTCGCAGGCGACAGCTGTGATCAGTGGCGTTGCTGCGTTGATTCTGCAAATGGAACCCGGCATCTCTCCTGATGCGGTCAAGTGCAAGCTCATGTCAGCGGCGCGCCCGGCCACCAATGCCGATGGCAGCCTCGCCTACTCCGTATTCCAGCAGGGTGCCGGTCTCGTTAACGCCTACGACGCGGTTTACAACTGGAACCACGACTGTGCCAACAACGGTCTCGATATCAAAGCGGACATCGCGGGTACAAAACATTTCGGCGGCCGTGCCAACCAGGACGAGCTAGGCAACTATTACCTGATGGGGCTGGACGGCTACCTGTGGAGCAACAACGGCGTTGCCGGGAATGGCTACCTCTGGTCGAACGGCTACCTGTGGAGCGACGGTTACCTGTGGTCCAACGGCTACCTGTGGACCGATGGCAGAGCCGACGCGAACGGCTACCTGTGGAGTGACGGTTACCTCTGGTCCAATGGCTACCTTTGGTCCGACGGCTACCTCTGGTCCGACGGTTACCTGTGGTCCAACGGCCTGACCGAGTCCATGTCGATCAATGTCTGGGTCGACCAGGAATAAGCCGGGGGAGCATTTACCGAGGGCGGGTTCACCGGCGAACCCGCAGGCCGGTCGAAAACCACGAAAACTGCTCAATTTCGGCCGGAATTGAGACATGAATCACTCCGGCAACGACCATTATCTTTTTTAATTTCATTTAGTTATCGCTGGCTGAGCTATGCATGTCGAACAATCCGAACCCATCCGGATTTAGCGCCGCCGCGGAACGGTTGTTACGTCGCGTAGGCCGCTGCCTTGATCCAGCACGGACAGTGGCGGCCAGAGCCGTTGCCGCGCTGCTGGCGCTGGTTCTTTTAGCCTTTATTCCTGTCACCCACTCTCTGGCGCAGGCGTCGACGTCGGCCTCGACCGCCCAACCTATGCGCTTCGTACAATACGACCGCGATGACGGTCTGTCGCAGAGTGCAATCAACCAGATCGTTCAGGACGCGTCGGGTTTCATGTGGTTTGCTACCGAGAGTGGCCTTAACCGTTTTGACGGCTATGAGTTCACGGTCTCCCGTCGCATGCGCGATGATCCCCGCACATTACCGAATGACTTCGTGACCGACATGGCGGTCGATGCTGCCGGCGACTTGTGGTTGACGACCGATGGCGGTGGACTGGTACACCGCCGCGGTAATCCAATCGACATGACGGTGTATCAGGTCGATCCGGCGAAACCGAATTCCTCCAGCGCCAACAACCTCCGCAGAACGTTGGCCGATCCGCGCGGCTGGATCTGGGTGGGCACGATGCGCGATGGCCTGCGGCGCGTCAATCCCCTCAACGGTGAGATCGCGGTTTACAAGCACGACTCAAACCATACGGCGTCGCTGAGCGACAACCGCGTTTACGCACTGTGGCTCGATGACGATGGCAGCCTGTGGATCGGTACCGGCGAAGGCGTTGATCGTCTCGATCCGGAAACCGGCCACATTCAGCGCTTTGGCCTCGGGCTTGCAGCCGAGAAGAGCGTAGACAACCGCGTACTCGCGATTCGTCGCGACCGGCGCGGTAATCTGCTGATAGGCAGCGCCCAGCATGGGCTGGCTATCCTCAATGACAAGACCGGTGAGTTCGAGTTTTTTTTCCTTAACGACGAGACGAACCCGCGTTCACTCTCCAGCAATCGGGTAGAAGTAATCTTCGAGGATTCTGCGGAACGACTCTGGATTGGCACCAATGATGGCCTGAACCTGTTGAATGCCGATCGCGACGCTTTCACCACTTACCGCAATGACCCAACCGATCCGAGCAGCCTCAGCGACAACTACGTGACATC
>JBATFU010000134.1:0-9745 GCA_049665065.1 Woeseia sp.
GCCGCGTACTGCAAGGGCGTTTCGCCGCGCTGCGGCTCGCTGCCAATGCTTTTTGCAAAACGACGGTACAGGCGGCTGGCAGGATCACTGCGCGGCGGCCGATAGCGCCAGACCAGGAGCGCGCTGATCGCAAAGATCAGCACGGCAAGAATTGCGATCAGCGTCAGCATCAACTTGCGCCAGTTTGGATTCTCCATGCCGAGCCAGTTCATGAAGTTGTTCTGGTTTTCCGGTCCATAGCCAAGGATCCAGTCGTTCCATTTCGCGTTCACCGCATCCCAGGTCAGGCTGAGTTGGTGCAGCAGGCGCCCGGGCGCAGCAAGTCCCCAGCTTACGCCACTGCCGTCGAGCCGGGCGCCGGTCATACCGGCATCGATGCGCTCGGGGGCGACAGCGGCGGTCGGGTCGACGCGTACCCAGCCGCGGCCTTCGAGCCAGACTTCATTCCAGGCATGCGCATCCGACTGTCGTACGATCAGGTAGTTGCCCAGCGGGTTAAGCTCGCCGCCCTGGTAACCGAGCACAACCCGAGAGGGGATATCGACGGCGCGCATCATTACCGCGAAGGCAGAGGCGTAGTGTTCGCAAAAGCCGCGCATCGTGTCGAACAGGAATTCATCGACGGGGTCAGCGCCCAGCTGCGGTGGCTGCAGCGTGTAAAAATAATTCTGGTTGTGGAAGCGACTCAGCACGTTTTCTATGAATTGTTCATCGCTGCCTGCGGCATTGCGCATCTCGATTGCAAGCTCGCGGGTTCTGGTGTTACTCCGCAAAGGCAGTCGACGATACCAGTCGAGTGGCAGTCGTCCAGCATCCCGGTCAATGTGAAACTCCGGATAGGACACACCTTGATAGACGAGCCGCTGATCGATCGGCTTGGTCTTCGTGAGCTGTTGCTGCGGTCCCATGAACGCGTCCTTCAACATCCATTCGTAGGGAATATCGAGCGCCAGCAACCAATGTTGCCGCGTGGGCTCCATCGTTAGCGTGTAAGTAACCGGCTCGCCGGAAACCTCGATTCGGTCTCGTGCGCGCCAGTCCGGCGTGGGTTCGAGCCCGGTCCAGCTGCGACCGTTAAAACGGTGCAGCACGATGCCGCGCCAGTAGCGCTGCGGCGGCGCAGGAACCAAGCCATCGAACTGCACGCGAAACGCGACGGCGTTGGACAGAGACAGCGAACTGACGTCACCCGGGCTCATCGTATCGGACAGGCCACTGGTTGCCGCGCTGGCGTCAACAGGGACAGCCCAGAACGGCGTGGCAATGCGCGGAAAAAATACCCACATTGCGAGCATCAGCGGCAGGCTGTAAGCAACGAGCCGACTGCTGGTGCGCAGGTTGTCGAAAATGCGATCGCGCTCGTGCGCTGCCATCTGCAGCCACGCGGTCATGGTCACCATGACACCGATGAGCAGGTAGGGCAGCGACCACAGGTGCTGCTCCCGCAGCAACGAGGACATGATCAGGAAGATGGAAATAAACAGCAGCACGAACTGATCGCGCCGGCGCCGCGTTTCCAGCAGTTTCAGTGCGGCCATGATGGCAAGCAGGGCGGATCCCGGGCCTACCCCGCTGATCGTGTCATAAGACGCGAATACACCGATAAAACTTGCCAGCGATAACACGACGCGCAGCCAAGCAGGCGGCAGGCGCCAGCGCTTCTGTTCGATAAGCAGCCGGCCGCCTGCACAGGCGACCCACGCCAGCGTTATCCAGACCGGCAGATAGGGCAGGTGCGACAACAACGCAAAGGCGAGGGCACCTAAAGTCCACGGCAGGCTTGGCAGCAATGAGCCGTCTGTCCCGGAACGCCGGTTCATGGCGTTCCGAGACCGAACAGTGCCAGCGCTTCGAGCACCTGCTGACGCTGCGCGTTGCCGTGTGCGGGTGGAAATTCGGCGCCGGGCAGGCGCAGTCCGTAATCGCGCTGTTCACGCTCTGCATCGACCACCCAGCGGGTCAGCGTCGCCAGGCGGGTTTCCAGGTCGAGGTGTTCGAGTGAGGAAAAATCAAACCACTGGCTGCTGGTATCTGCGCCGGCGAACTGCTTGGAGAGCAATTCACCGCTGCGCGCATAAGCTTTCCATGCAAGGTTGCGCGGCGAATCACCGGCCGAATAGCGGCGCAACCCGGCGAAGTCTTCCTCGCCGCGTGCATCGTGCTGGCGATGACCGGTTGCTGCCAGCGCTGCCGGCGGAGCCGGCGCGTCCTGCGCCTGCGCGGGCCAGACCAGCGCACTCAGGTCCATGTGCAGCCAGCTCCAGGCGCGGAATAATTCAAAGGGAAACGTGGTGCGAATGCCGAAGCGCGGCAACTTCAGAAAGCCGCGCTTCGTTGTTGATATCTCGAGTGCCATGACGCGACTCTCGCCCGCGTCGAGATCAACGATCGAGCTCGTAACGCTATCGGCAAAAAGTTGCAGCCGGTAGCGGGCGCTGCGTGACCGGTTGCGTACCGCGATACGAAATTCTGCCGGTCGCCCGGCGTGCACTGGCTCGACTCCCGCAAAACTGATCTCCAGGCCGACGAGATTCCGCTGGCATTGATGCATTGCGACGAACACGAGTGAGCCGAGCATGAACGTCAGCACGAAGGAAAGGTTGTTGTTGTAGTTCATGGAGCCGAGCAGCATTGCGAATACCATCATCGCGAATACGAGCCCGACGCCTGTCGGCAGAATGTAGATGCGGCGCGACGCGAGCGTCGTTACGCGCGTGTCTGTGCCCTGCCGCTTGCGCGCCCAGGCCTGCGCCTTTGCTGTCAGGCGGCGTTTAAAAAAACGCGGCCGAACAAACTCAGGGAATGGCCACTGAATCGAGGACATGACGGCCCAGTTCCCCCGCGTGCACGAAACTCGAGCCACTGGCCGCCTGCAGGCGGTGGCCGGCTACAGCGACGAAGACGTCCTGCACGTCGTCAGGAAACACGCCTGGCCGGTTGCAGATCAACGCATGCGCTTTCGCTGCTGCAACGAGCGCCAAGGCCGCACGCGGCGACAGGCCGGTTTCGATGTCTGGCGATTCTCGCGTGAAACGCACCAGTGCCTGCACGTAGTCGACCAGCGGTTCGCTCATATGAATCTTGCTGGCGGTCTGCTGCAACGTTAGCAGTGCGTCCGGGGTCAGCGCAGCCGCAAGGTCCGGCAGCATGCTGCGACGGTCCTGGCCGGTCAGGATGGCGCGCTCGTGATCTTCGCTGGGGTAGCCGAGTTCGAGGCGCATCAGGAAGCGGTCAAGCTGAGACTCCGGCAACGGAAACGTGCCGATCTGATTGGACGGATTCTGCGTCGCAACAACAAAAAAGGGTTGTGGCAACGGCAAGGTGCGGCCATCGACCGACACCTGCTGTTCTTCCATGCCTTCGAGCAAGGCACTTTGCGCCTTCGGTGTGGCGCGGTTAACTTCGTCCGCAAGTACCAGCTGCGAGAATATCGGGCCCTGCTGAAATTCGAACTCACCTTTTTGCTGGCGAAAGATTGACACCCCGATGATGTCGGCAGGCAACAAATCGCTGGTGAACTGGATGCGCTGGTAGCTTAGGCCAAGGACGCGTGCGAGCGCCTGCGCCAGCATCGTCTTGCCGAGACCCGGCAGGTCTTCAATAAGCAGGTGGCCGCGGGCCAGCAGGCAGGTCAGCGCCAGGCGAATCTCATCCTGTTTGCCGAGAATAATCGTGCCGAGGGCGTTTTGCGCGGCCTCGAGCGAGGCTCGCAGTTCGTCACTGTGTGCCGCGAGTTTTTCGGGCCGGAGTTCGCGGGGGCTTGCTGTCATGGGCTTTGCCTGTCTGGATTCATCGCTTGACGCAGTCTACCGAGTTTTGCGCCACCGTCAGCCGCAAACTGTGACCCAGTCGGCGCTTCGGGCCGGTCTGGTACAAATTGTTACGCCAGGTCGTCCAGTTTCAGAAGCTGTTCGGCGAGTTGGCCAAGCTGGCGTTCGAAATCGGCGACGCGCTGCTTTTCCTGTTCCACAACAGCCTCAGGCGCATTACTGACAAATCGCTCGTTGCCGAGTTTGGCCTGGGCCTTCGCGAGGTCGGCGCCGACCTTGTCACGTTGTTTACCAAGCCGCGCTCGCTCGGCATCGACGTCGATCAGACCCTGCATCGGGACCAGCAAACGCATGTCGCCCAGCAGCGCGGTGGCGGCGGGCGGCGCGTCGTCGCTATCCTCGAGCGCGCGCACCGACTCGACCCGGCCAACGCGATTCAGCAACGCAATATTTCTTTGCGCTCGATCACGGTCGTTGCTCGTCGTGTTTTGCAACAGCACCGGCAACATCTTGCCCGGCGAAATGTCCATCTCGCCGCGAATCTGCCTGACGCCAAGAATGAACTGCCGCACCCAGTCGATATCGTCTTCGGCATCTGCGTCTGCCGAAAATTCGTCGACGGTCGGGTAGGGGCGCAGCATGATCGTGTCGCCGGCGATGCCGGCGCGCTCACGCGTTTGTTGCCAGATTTCTTCGGTGATGAACGGCATGATCGGATGCAGCACGCGCAGCAGCGCTTCGAGAACGAGCACCAGCGTTTCACGCGCACCCTGTTTTTGTGCATCTGTCGCGTCATCGGACTGCAGCACCGGCTTCGATAATTCCAGGTACCAGTCGCAGAACTCGTGCCAGGTGAAGTCGTACATCGCCTGTGATGCAAGGTCCAGTCGATAACGCGCAAACTGCTCATGCACCTCATTGATCGTGCGCCGCAGTCGCGAACGAATCCAGCGATCCGCGTCGCTCAATTCCGGCGCGACGTCGCTCATCTCTTCGGTATTCATGTGCGTGTAGCGCGCCGCGTTCCACAGCTTGTTACAAAAATTCTTGTAGCCTTCGATGCGACCGAGATCAAAACGAATGTCGCGGCCTGTGGTTGCCAGCGCAGCAAACGTGAAGCGCAGCGCGTCAGCGCCGTACTCATCGATGCCGTCCGGGAACTGCTTGCGCGTGGCTTTTTCAATGGCCGGTTTCAGGTGTGGCTGCATCAGGCCGCGCGTGCGCTTGTCCAGCAGCGTGTCGAGATCGACGCCGTCAATAAGATCCAGTGGATCGAGTACGTTGCCTTTCGATTTCGACATCTTCTGGCCGTCCTGATCGCGAATCAGGCCGTGGATGTACACCTCGTGAAATGGCACGTCGCCAGCGAACTTCAGGCCCATCATGATCATTCTCGCGACCCAGAAGAAAATGATGTCGAAGCCAGTGACCAGCACGTTGCCGGGATAGAAGGTCTTCAGTGATTCTGTGTTGTCCGGCCAGCCCATCGTGCTGAACGGCCATAGTGCCGAAGAAAACCAGGTGTCGAGTACGTCTTCGTCCTGCCGAAGTTCGACGGAGTCTGCGAGCTTGTGTTTCTCGCGCACGATTTGTTCTGAATCGCCGACATAGATATTGCCGGCATCATCGTACCAGGCAGGGATGCGATGCCCCCACCAGAGCTGGCGACTGATGCACCAGTCCTGGATGTTGTACATCCAGTCGTAGTACGTCTTGGTCCAGGTTTCCGGAACGAAGCGAATGCGGCCGGATTCCACCGCTTCTATCGCGGGTTCGGCGAGCGGTTTGATTTTTACGTACCACTGATCGGTCAGGTAGGGCTCGACTATTTCACCAGAGCGATCGCCACGCGGCACCTTGCGATTGTAATCCTCGACTTTCTCCAGCAGGCCAAGCGCATCGAGGTCCGCAACGATTTTCTCGCGCGCTGCGTAGCGATCGAGACCGCGATATTCGGCGGGCGCTGAGTCGTTGATCGCCGCGTTGTCATCGAAGATGTTGTATTGCGGCAGCTCGTGTCGCAATCCGACTTCATAGTCATTGAAGTCATGGGCCGGCGTGATCTTGACGCAGCCGGTACCGAACTCCGGCTCGACGTAGTCGTCGGCGATAACCGGGATACGGCGGCCAACCAGCGGCAGTTCGATTTCCTTACCGATCAGTTTCTGGTAACGCTCGTCATCAGGATGCACAGCAACCGCGCTGTCGCCGAGCATCGTCTCGGGACGGGTGGTTGCCACGACGAGGTGGCCGCTGCCGTCGACAAGCGGGTAACGGAAGTGCCACAGGTGACCGGGTTCATCTTCCTGCAGCACTTCGAGGTCAGAGAGGGCGGTGTGCAGCACCGGGTCCCAGTTGACGAGCCGTTTGCCGCGATAGATAAGTCCTTCGTCATACAGGCTTACAAACACGCGGGTCACTGCGCGCGACAGCTCCTCGTCCATCGTGAAACATTCGCGAGTCCAGTCCACCGACGCGCCCATACGTCGCAGCTGCTGGCTGATCTGACCGCCGGATTCTGCTTTCCACTGCCAGACGCGCTCAACGAACTTGTCGCGCCCGAGGTCCGTGCGCGTGTTGCCTTCGGCATTGAGTTGCCGTTCAACAACCATCTGCGTGGCAATACCGGCGTGATCGGTTCCCGGCTGCCACAGCGTGTTGCGCCCGGTCATCCGCTGATAACGCGTCAGCGTATCCATGATCGTGTCCTGGAAAGCATGCCCCATGTGCAGCGTGCCGGTTACGTTCGGCGGCGGTATCACGATGCAATAGGGCTTGCCCTCGCCCGACGGCGCGAACCAGTTATTCGCTTCCCAGCGCTGGTAGTGGCGCTGTTCGATCTCGTGAGGGCTGTAGGTCTTTTCCATGGACAGGGATTGGTGCCGCGCTGCGGCCGCTTCCTTATATTGTCGTGTCAGGGCTCAGGTGGTCGTTACCTGCGTCGCGTGAACATTGGTGTTACGCCGCAGCCGGCACGTCAGTCTCGCGCCGCCGTCAGCTCTTTATAACTTGTGCGTTTCCAGCGTATGGCCCTGATCGCGATAGCTCACAAAGCGCGCGCGACTGGCGAGTCGCGTTTCCTCGTCGGAGGTTACAATCTCGGCGACGCGCGGGAAAGCGCTAATGCTCTCGGGAACGGCATTGCTCAGATTGATCAGCAGATCGATGTCTGCCGGAAGTTCGTTGTCCATGCTGCCGAGTGTAACCGGCGCGGCGCTGCTGTTCGGCATCTTGTCGTGCGGCACAAAACTGCCGTCGTGCCAGGTCCACAGGAGGTCATCGAGTCGCTCAACGGCAGCTGCATCAGGCGCAAGAATGTGCACGGAGTTTTGCAGCTTGTACGCCTTCTCTGCCAGGCGGCAGGCAAACTGCCAGCGCGCCGGTTCTCCGGCAGTGGCGAGGACGTAAAAATCGACCCGTGACATGGCTCAGGGCAGAACGTTGGCCCGGGCCAGCAGGTACTCGGTTAACAGCGGTACCGGACGACCGGTGCCACCTTTTTTGGCGCCCGACACCCAGGCTGTGCCGGCAATATCGAGGTGTGCCCAGTCGATGCCTTTCGTGAACTTGGCCAGGAAACAGGCGGCTGTAATCGCGCCACCGTCGCGTCCGCCGACGTTTGCGAAGTCCGAGAAATTACTTTTCAACTGCTGTTCGTATTCTTCCGTCATCGGCAATTGCCAGGCACGGTCATCGGCAGCAACGCCGGCATTGACGAGGTCTCCGGCGAGTGCGTCGGTATTGCTCATGACAGCCGTATGGTGATGGCCGAGTGCGATAACGCAGGCGCCAGTCAGTGTGGCAACGTCAATCATGACCGCTGGCTTGAAGCGGCGTGCATAGGTCAACGCATCGCAGAGGATCAGGCGGCCTTCCGCGTCGGTGTTGAGGATTTCGATTGTCTGGCCGGACATGCTCTTTACGATGTCGCCCGGGCGCGTTGCCGTGCCGCTGGGCAGGTTCTCGCAGCAAGGCACAATGGCAATCACGTTAATTGGCAACTTCAAACTCGCGACGGCGGCCATCGTGGCGATGACAGACGCAGCACCGCACATGTCGTATTTCATTTCGTCCATGCCGGGACCGGGCTTCAGCGAAATACCGCCGGAATCGAACGTAATGCCCTTGCCGACGAGTACAGCCGGCGCCTGTTTGCCGGCACCCTTGTATTTCATGACGATCAGTTTCGCGGGTTCTATCGTGCCGGCGGTTACTGATAACAAGGAATGCATGCCAAGTTTTTTCATCTCGGCTTCATTGACAATGCTGGTATCGAGATTTTTGTACTTGCGCGCCAGGCCCTGGGCAGTGCGGGCAAGGTAGGAGGGTGTGCAAACGTTCGGCGGCAGGTTGCCAAGATCTTTTGCAAGGTTCATCGATGCGACGATGGCATCGCCGTGTGCGGCACCAAGCTCGGCTCGCTTCGCATCACCGCGTGACTTCAGGGCAATACCGATCTTGCCTAACGGCATCGCGGGTTCGCGCTTGCCGCTTTTCAGTTCTTCGAAGCGATAGAGTGAATCGCCAATCGCCTGCACCGAGTAACGCGTAAGGTAGTAAGCGCTGCCACCGGCAACGTCTTCAAGCGTCAGGTAAGTGACGAGATCCTTTAGCTTGTTACCGTTGAGTGCATCCATCGCTGCCGCAGTCGCCTTGCGCAGGCGGCTCGGACTGAACTCGCTGCTCTTGCCGAGGCCGACGACCACAACCCGTTGCGCGCGTACATTCTTCAACGCAGTCAGCACAGCGCATTTGCCAAGCGACCCCGACACGTCACCACTCTTTACCAGCCTGGCGAGCTGCCCGCCGCTGGCTGAATCAAGCTCTTTTGCAGCAACGCCCAGCTGGCCGCGCTCGTAGATGCCAACAATGATGGCGCCCGCAGTGCGCCGACTCGCAGCACTTGAAGTCGTAAAGTAATTCATTCGTTTCAGCCTGTTTTGGGCAGGTCCATGTGCCGCCGGGCGCACGGGGATCCACCATCTCGAAAAGATGAGTTGCCGGTTTTGCTGTTCTTTCGATAAGGACAGGTCGGCCTTGAATCGGCCCACCGGGGCTGTCCCGGACATCTCAAAGCGGGTAGTCTAACCGATCCGCGCAGCAGACGTTAACTGCGGATTCTTAAGAGAAATCACCGAAAGACATGTTCCGCATTCTTGACCGCTATATCTTCCGCGAGGTCGCGCAGACCTGGCTCTCGGTGACGAGTGTGCTGCTCTGTATCCTGCTGACCAACCAATTCGCCCGTGTGCTGGGCGATGTGGCAAAGGACAAACTGCCAAAAGATGCGGTTTTCCAGATAATTGGCCTGACGGCGCTGCAGTACATGACCGTGCTGGTGCCGATCGCGCTGTTCCTTTCTATTATGCTGGCCCTCGGTCGCCTGTATTCCGACAGCGAAATGCCCGCAATGATGGCCTGTCGCGTAGGGCCCTCGGGCATTTATCGACCGGTTCTGTGGCTCGCGTTGCCATTGGTGGCCGGCGTGGCGTGGCTGTCGCTTGAGGTCGCGCCGCAGGCCCTGTCGGCGATCGAGCGCATTGGCGTTGAAGCCCGTCGCCAGGCCGATTTGGCCAGCATCGAGCCAGGCAAGTTTACGAGTGCCGGGGATAACAACGCCGTGGTCTATGCCGAGCGGGTTGTGGGCTCGGGTGTTGTTGAAAAAGTTTTCCTGCAGTCGCGGATGGACAATGGCGACGTTGAGGTGGTGGTTGCGGAACGCGGTGTACAACGTGATTCCGACGACCCGAACACACGCTTTTTTGTTTTGCAAAATGGCCGACGCTATTCGGGCGTGCCCGGGACGCCGCGCTTTACCGTGATGGAATTCGGTGAGCACGGGATCCCCTACCAGCTGCCGGGCCTGACCGAGCCAGACCGTGAGCCGCGAGCGATGCCGACACTTGAATTACTCACCTCCGACGATCGCCGCGCGGTCGCCGAATTGCAGTGGCGCATCGGGGTGCCGCTCTCAA
>JBATFU010000135.1:0-3062 GCA_049665065.1 Woeseia sp.
CTGAATCGCGAACTCTCCGAGACGCTCGAGCAAATCCAGCGGTCATTTCAGGACGCGGCGGCTAGTGCAGATCTCGACCTGCTGGCCGATGCCGATGCATTGCGTAAGCAGTTTGTACGAGCGCTGCAGGCGGGCCTCGACAATCCGGTCGTCGACGTAACACCGCTTGGCACCATTGCCAATGCGTTCAATCGCTATTACCTGCTCGGCAGCAATACGACCCGCAAGTTCGTCGATGGCAATCTGGACGATGAGATCTTCAGCACCTTGCAAGACATCACAGCGCAGGCGGCCGAGTTGCAGCGCATGCTCGATATCCTGACAACGCGGGACAAGGCCAGCATCACGCAGGCTTTTGCCAACGCGCAACGCAGCCAGCGCAATGCCGGGCAGATCCTCGTTGCCGTTACGGCGATTGCCGTCGCGGTAATGATAGTTTTGTCTCTTTTGATTATTCGCATGACCTCACAATCGGTGCGCACAACCGTGCGCGGCATGGACGCACTCGTCAATGGTGACCTGACGGAGAACAGCGTTACCCAGTCAAGTGACGAGATGGGCAAGATGGTGACTCACGTTGGCGAAGTCCGGCAGACCATAAATGAACTCGCCGGCGAGATCAGCGCATTAATTCAGGCAGTGCGCGCCGGCAAGCTGAAAGTGCGCGGCAATCCGGCCAATTTTCGCGGGGCGTACGCGGACCTGATCCGCAACATAAATGAACTCATCGACGAATTCGTCGCGCCGATTGAGGTCACCGGCCAGTACGTCGAGCGCATTGCGCGCGGTGACATTCCGCCGCCGCTGACAGATGCCTACCAGGGCGACTTCAATCACATCAAGTGCAACCTGAACCGGCTGGTGACGGTGATGAACGGCCTTATCAATCAGACCGCCGGACTCACGTCAGCCGCCAAGGCTGGCGAACTGGCGACACGCGGCAACGATGAGGATTTTTCCGGCGTCTGGCGCGACCTCATTGTTGGTATTAACGAGACACTGGACGGCGTCACCGAGCCGATGCAGGCCGTCAGCGACGTGATGAGCGCGATGGCCCGCGGCGACCTGACAACCAAGATCAATGGCAATTATCGCGGCACCTTCGCGGAAATGCAGAACGACACGAACATGACTATCGACCGGCTAACGGACGTCATCGGTTCGATCATGCAGGCGAGCGACGCGGTCTGGATGGCATCGAAAGAAATTAACGAGGGCAACCAGAGCCTGCGCCTGCGCACGGCTGACCAGGCGAAGAGTCTGCAGCATACGACGAGCAACATGGAACACATGACTGACATCGTGCGACAGAACGCCCGGAATGCGCAGTGCGCTTCCGAAACCGTGCTCGCTGCGCGCGAGAAAGCGCAAAAAGGCGGCGCTGTGGTAGGCGATGCGATGCGCGCGATGGACGAAATCAATGGCTCAAGCAAAAAAATCTCGGAAATTATCAGCGTGATTAACGAGATCGCTTTCCAGACCAACCTGCTCGCACTGAATGCCTCAGTCGAAGCGGCGCGCGCCGGCGATCATGGCCGTGGCTTTGCCGTAGTAGCAAGTGAAGTCCGCAGTCTTGCAGGCCGCAGCGCGACGGCAGCAAAGGAAATCAATGCACTGATCCAGGACAGCGTTGGCAAGGTCGAGGAAGGCTCGCGCCTCGTCAACGCCTCGGGCCAGACGCTGGATGAAATTGTCAGCGCAGTTGCCGATGTCAGCGCCATCGTCGGGGAAATCGCAGCGGCCAGCAGCGAGCAGGCCGCCAGCATTGAAAGCGTCAACAAAGCCGTGTCTCAGATGGAACAGATCACGAACCAGAATTCGGCGCTCGTCAGTGAAGCCACGCGATCCAGCGAAACGATGGGCGCTGAAGCCCGCAAGCTGAAAGAAACGACGGAGTTTTTTACGGTGGATGCCGGCGCGGCAGCGCTCGAACCGTACGTGAAAGTCAGCGCGGCAGGCTAGCGCCGAAGCGGCATTCGGACGGCGACTTTAAGCAGTACTCATCTGGGGTGTTTCACCCAGTTCCACTAGGGTAAACGCCTCATACCCTGCCCCATCTTTATGACGCAAACTTCGTGACCTGAGCGAACTACGCAGCCGCTGAAACGGCTATGAAAGTTCAGAGAGCGCGCCTGATTCGACGTGGGGTAAGCGCGGCATCCAGCCTGCGCGGAGAACTCCCAATTGTCGAGAGGCAGCTTGCTTCAGGAAGACCGGTGTTCAATTGGCCGGCAAGGGCACTACCCGTTCAGCGAAACTGCTCTCGACGTATCTCCATAGCTGAACGCCTGGCCGGGGAAGCAATTCCCCGGCTTTTTTTGTTTGCGCATTTGGCGCTGACGCGCAGCCCCCAGCGAATAAATTTGCCATTTAATCGGTGAATTTTTGGGCAATTCACCGCCAGATCGACCCGCAAACCCGCGCCACGCCTCGCTTCTGGGGTGATTTACCTAGTGCCGCTGGGGAGTTTTACCGATTCCTCCACTTTTTCCGTACGTGCAAAGTCCGCGGCACTAACCACTCCTTACGTCGAGGACACGACCATGAAATTCCAGAAGCAAGGCAAACTGCTGGCAACGGGCATCGCAACCGCCCTTACAGCATCGCTGGCAACCGCATTTTTCGGTGCGCCGGAGCAGAACTATTCTGCCAGCATTGACCGGCAGCAGGCCCCGTCAGCAATGACGTTTTCGTTTGGTGATGAGCGCCCGGTAATTACCGCTGCGGCAGAGACTTCAGACTCGCTCAGCAGCACGATCGCAGCGCCTGCCGAACTGGCGAAAGAAGCTGACGGCGACGTTATCGTCCGCAGCGATCGCGCAACGGCGAGCACGAGCGTTGTTCGGGTAAAAGCCGGCGGCGATCTCTACCCGCAGGGCAAGGGGCTCGCACCGGCTGACAAAGCGGCAGCGTTCCTCGAGCGCCACGGCAGCGTCTTTGGCATTTCCGACATGGCCAGCGAGCTGCGTGTCATCGATATGTCGCAGGACCAGTACGGCAACTCACGCGTAACCTACCAGCAGATGCACGGTGATGTGCCGGTGTTCGGCGGTGTCATGCAC
>JBATFU010000136.1:0-1822 GCA_049665065.1 Woeseia sp.
CATGTCACGATAACGGCGGCGACTTAAAGAGCCGGATGTGAGCAGGTTAAACAGCTCAGACGTATCCGCACCGATGTACTTGTCGGAGATCATCAGTCCGACGTCGCAGTATTGCCGCGCAGTGACGGAATGGTAGTTGCCGGTTCCGAGGTGAACGTAGCGGCGCAGTTTACCCGAGGGTTTCTGGCGTACGATGAGCGTGATCTTGGCGTGTGTCTTGTAGCCGACCACGCCGTAGGAAACATGAATACCCGCTTCTTCCAGGCGGTTTGCCCAGCGAATGTTTGCGGCCTCGTCAAAGCGCGCCTGCAGCTCTACGACGACGGCCACCTGTTTGCCGCGCGTTACGGCCTCGACCAGCAGCGGCACGATTGCGGAGTCCTGCGAGGTGCGATACACCGTCGTCTTGATGGCCAGTACGAGTGGATCGGCGACCGCCTCGCGCAGCAGCCGCGTTACGGAATTGTCGAAAGACTGGTACGGGTGTTTCAACAGGATCGGACCGCGCGCATCGAGTTCAGCGAAAATCGATTGGGTATTGACGAGTCGCGGATGGGGTGCAGGCTCAAAGCGCGGGAACTTGAGGTCGGCGCGGTCGAGGCCGACAAGCTGCATCAGGTCGCGTGCACCCAGCAGGTCCGGCACTTCATAAATGTCCTCGCGGTGCGACAGGCTGAGTTCCTTCGCGAGGTAGTCACGCAGGTCGTTACTGAAGCCCGGACTAACCTCGAGCCTTACGACCGGTGCAAAACGTCGCTCGCGCAATTCGGCTTCAATCATTTCCAGCAGGTCATTCGCGGACTCTTCGTCGCGTTCCACGATCGCATTGCGCGTCACCCGGAAAAAGCCGGTTGACAGAATCTTGGCACCTGGCAACAACATGTCGAGATTGCCTGCAATAACTTCTTCAAGCGCGACGAAGCGGTCCTCGTCGCCGATACGCATGAAACGCGGCGTACGCTCGGAGACCGGTACCTTGATGCGAATCAGGTGCGGTTCGTCTTCGGTTTCATCGTGTACCTGCAACAGCAGGTTGATCGACATATTGGAGACAAACGGGAATGGGTGAGCCTCGTCAATCGCCAGCGGTGTGATAAGTGGCACTACTGACGTGCGATAGCGTTTACGTACTTTGCTGCGCGCTGCGTTGTCGAGGGAGTCATAAGTCTCGACATGAATTCCTTCCGCACGCATCAGTCCCAGCAGGTTCTTGATGACCGAGGTCCTGTCACGCAGTGCGCTGGCGACCCGATTCTCGCACTGGGCAATCTGCTCCTGCGGTGTACGTCCGTCGATCGTCGGTGCCGCCAGCCCGGCGCGTGCCAGGTGCTTGAGGCCGCCGATGCGCTTCATGAAAAACTCGTCGAGATTCGAGTCGAAAATTGACAGGAACTTGACGCGCTCCAGCAGCGGGTTGTGCTCATCCTCGGCTTCAGCGAGCACGCGGCGGTTAAACGCTAGCCACGTGAGTTCGCGATTCAGGTACAGCCGCGGGTCCCGGACGTCCCACTCGATCGTGGCGAATTGATCCGCGACCGGCGGGTCGGGGATGACAGGAACAGGTTTGATAGGAGTTACGCTCATCAGGCAGACAACATAGATGATTTACGATGGTCGGCGCAATCGCGTCACGCAAAAAATGTGCCCCACGGCACAGTTTGAAAAAGACTCAGTATTTCAGTGACTTGGCATCGAATGGATGCACGGGCTTGTGGCCTGTGATGCGGCGCAGAACATTGTTCATTGTCGGCACGTCGTTATCGAATCCGGAATGTGACTGACTGCGGGTAACTGTGGCGCCGGGGGTTTTGCCAGCGCTGAT
>JBATFU010000137.1:0-6296 GCA_049665065.1 Woeseia sp.
GGCCAGCACCTGCCACGCGACGAGGTTCGACGGATGATTCTGGTCCCACAGCAGGACCTCATCACCTTCCGCCAACGGCATCCCCTGCACGATGACGTTATTGGCTTCGGATGTGTTGCGCACGATCGCCAGTTCGTCGGCGCTGATGCCCAGCAAGGCAGCAATGTCTTGCCGGGCCGTTTCCTTGTGCGCCTCGATTCCGCGGCGGGTCGCAGTGCTGAGCGAACGATCGAGTTCGGCGGCATACCTCGCCTGCGCGGCGCTGACACTCACAGGCATCGGACACAGGTTTGCTGCGTTCATCGGCACGTGGTCGTCAGCGAATGCGAACTCGCGCGCCGTTGTCGCAAGCGATCCCGTTGCAGCAACGCAAGCCGGCAGGCTGCCGGCAACGGACGCGCCGCCGACGATCTTCAGAAACTCGCGTCTGGCAATGCTCATGGTGTTTCCCCGAAGTCTTGTTTGGCGATCAATAACTGCGCGTTGCAGCCTGCGTCAAGCGGGGATTATCCAGCAATCGGGTTTCGGGAGCGAGCGCGGGATTGCTGGCAGCCGGGTGGCGGGGGTCGAACCGCGGTATTTTGATGGCTGTAAACGGGCTCTTTAATCCGCTAACCGTACCCGAACCGTTTGCACGGCATTGGCCGCGATTTCCACCGCTGCATGCTGAGCACCGATCTGCAGTGAGTACTGAATGGGTTGCTTGGTCGTATTGAGCACCTGAACACTCAACAAACCATCATCGTTAATCGTCGCGCTCGTATGCAGTGCATCGTCGTCGAGACCAACAAGATGTTTGTCGGCTTGCACGGCCTTGTCGCCCGGGCGAATCGTGCGACTGAATTGTGCGAGAACGTAATAGACAGGTGTGTAGTAGACCTCGCCGGACTCCGTGTCGATCATGATCGGCGCGCCGCAGAAATTGCCGGCGTGATTGGGACCCCCGTTCGCGTCCAGGACCACGTTCCAGTCTATCCACCCTTCCATCCAGTGGTTGAGACTGACGATGATGTTTCTCGCGTATCGGTGCACCGGCGTGTAAGCAGGATGGTCCTCGTTGTTGGGTGCCCATTCGGCGGTGTAGGCCCAGTCGGTTGCATTGTCGTTCCACCAAAACTCGTCATTGTTGAACCAGTTTGATTCTTTAAACTTTTCCGGGTCCCCGATACCACCCGGCGCATCTTTGCCCAGATCGTCGATCGTGCCCTCGGTATGGATAATGGCGAACCCGGGAAACTTCTGGTGCACGCGCTCGAAAACATCCTCATGGACTTTGAAGGTACTCGAGTACCAGTGCACGGCGGCACCATAAACAAGGGGTGCAGTTTCGGGATCACCGAAGATCTCATCTGCCCAATGCTCCAGGTCATCGCGGTTCTGGTCGTAGATCAGTACTTTGACGTCGCCAAAACTGTTTTTCTTTAACGCCGGCGCAAGGTTTCGCTTGATGAACTCGTTCTGGGTGTCCGGCGTGAAGTGCATGCTCTCCCAGTTGCCGCTGTTGCCGTGCGGTTCGTTGACGGGGGTCAGGCCCCAGATGTCCACGCCCTCAGCACGGTAGGCATCGAGATACCGCACCAGGTAATCAGCGTAGTTTTGAACGTGCTCCGGCTTTAACTTACCGCCAGTACCCTGGAAGTTGTTCTCGGGCGAACCGGGTATGTACCAGTCATTGATATCTTTCATCCAGGGCGGCGCGGTCCACGCCGACGCAACGATCCGCAACTCGCCGTCGTCCTGCTGGTTCTTGATGGACATGGCTTGCCTGATCATTGGCAACAGATCGTACGACGCGTCGCGAATGCCTGGATACCTGCTCGTTGCGAAACCATCTTTGTCCACCGCAATGCTGAATTGCTCCAGTGAACGGTCACCGGGCTCATCGGCATAACTGTATTTGCCCTCCACCGAGAAATCCGTCGACCCGATCGTTGTCCTCGTCAACGAAAAATTGGCGCCGCGCTCGCTGAATATCTTGTCCATGACTTCCGACCGTGCAACCGGTTCCAGATGCGCGAGGACAAATGCCGACGACTCGGTAAACGATGATCCGATTCCGACGATCGTCTGTTTGACGATATCCGGGCGGACGACAATTGTCGTGCCACTCCCATCGCCCACTCGGAATGGCACGTTGTCCTTTGTCGCAAGCTTGTCACCGGCTTCGCTGGTCAGCAGGATCTCGGTCGTCATCGTTAAGCGATTACTGACGCTCTCGTCTTCTCCTGCAGTGCAAGCGGCGAGCAGAACACAAAGCGCTGATGCGGGAATGGCGTACGATTTCAGAAGTGGGGACATTCTTAGATCTCCGCGGGTGCGAGGGCTGGTTGCCAATGACTAGTGGAACACCGGGTCATTAGCGTCGCGCAATGGAAATACGCAATCAAGAGATTTGATCGAAACAGTCGGCAAAAAAACAGGGGTCGAACCGCGGATTCTTGTTTGTCGTCAACAGACTCGGCTGAAAACTTCGGTTCGACCCGTATTTTCCGTTTTTTTCAGCGCTTTCGCCTGCTGTCGAGTGAAAGTGCGTCGTCATCCTGGAACGCTTGTAAGACCAGCGCTGCGGCGAGAATAATCAACGACGGATAGAACAGAACATTGCTGCCCTCAAGGAACCAGCCCCACGGGTCCACGATCGACTTCCAGACGCCGAGAGCCGTAGCGGCGGCGATGAGTGTCTGCACGGGATATACGATCCTGCGGAACAGCCCGGCGATCAACAGCAGGCCCAGCAAAACCTGCAGGGCACCGAACACCATTTGCAGCGTCGCGTTCGCGCCTAGTCCTAAGTAGAACGTTTCAGCGACGCGGACACCGTGCTCGGTATTGACCAGTTTGTCGATACCCCAGAGCATCTGTAACCAGCCCATTGAGACGCGCAAGAAAAGTACGGTAGATGCTTTCATGAATCCTCCAAAGGATCGCTTAACTCAAACGCGCCACAAAAAAATAGGGGCCGCACCGCGGATTCTTATTTGTCGTCAACAGAATCTACTAAAAACCTCGGTTCGACCCCTGTTTTCGTTCTGTTTTCGTTGGAGGCGAAATTTTGATTTTTCGTTCGATTTATCGACCGTTAAGCCGGATAAAGTCTAATAAATCGAACTTCTGCTTGTCGAAAGTGGAATCGAGTGCTACTCTATTTATCGAACCTTAACCTAGTTAAGGTCTGATAAATCGAACAGACGAGACGACGATGGCCAGAAAAAACGTATTGACGACCAGCCCGCCCTACGCCGTTGAACAGGCGTTAAAACGCCTGGGAGGGAACCTGCGCACAGCGCGACTTCGCCGAAACCTCACAATCGACGAAACCGCCGAGAAAATCGGCACGGGACGTCATTCGATTATTGCCGCTGAGAAAGGCAAACCTTCGACCAGTGCCGCGGTCTACACCGCCCTGCTTTGGACATTCGATCTACTGGGTCCGATGGAGCAGCTCGCCAACCCATCCACAGACGAGGAAGGCCTCGCGCTGTCCATGAGCCGCAAGCGTGCTCGTGCCGAAAAGCCAGAGGAGCTCGATAGTGACTTCTGAGTGCTTTGTTTATATCGCCTTGCCGGGCGAAACCGAATTCGTGACGGCAGGGCGCATTGAACGCACGATCGATCGCAATGGTGTCGCGACCGGGCGCTTTGTCTATGGGAAGAGCTACCGCGAGCGCGCCAACGCGGTACCACTTGATCCGATTGAGCTTAAGCTATCAGGCACGACCTACCGGACAAGGATCCTGAATGGCATCTTCGGGGCAATTCGCGACGCGAGCCCCGATCATTGGGGACGCCGGATCATCGATCGCAATTTCGGATCGCCGGGCCCGGATGAGCTCGACTATCTTCTTGCATCCCCGGATGACCGGGCGGGCGCGCTTGCCTTCGGAAGAGGCACTGAACCACCGGCCCCAAAAAGGCAATTCAATCGCACGCTAGACCTCGGCAAATTGCAGGAATTTGCCGACGCTATCGTTAGGGACGAAGCGCTGCCGCAGGAAGCTGACGCACAGCAAGCTCAGGAACTCATGCAGGAAGGCACCTCGATGGGCGGCGCGCGCCCCAAAGCAGTAGTCGAGGGTGACGGCGCGCTATGGATCGCGAAGTTCAATCGGCCTGATGACAAGTGGAATCATGCCAAGGTCGAACGCGCAATGTTGGAACTCGCGCGCGCCTGCGACATTCATACAGCGGAGAGCAAACTCACGACGATCGGTGATCGGGATGCCCTGCTGGTTAAACGATTCGACCGGGAACCCACCAAAAAAGGCTACCGTCGCGCACGCATGCTTAGCGCTCTCACCTTATTGCGCGCTGAAGACACGCACCAGGATCGCAGCAAGTGGTCTTACGTGCTTCTTGTCGAGGAGCTACGCAGAATTTCAGCGCAGCCGAAAGACGATGCCCGGGAACTCTTCAAACGGATGTGCTTCAACGCCCTAATAACCAATAATGACGATCATCCGCGCAATCACGCCGTTATCGCGATGGACGAAGACTGGCGGCTATCACCGGCCTACGACCTTGTGCCGGCAATGCCAATTAGCGTCGAGCGCCGCGACCTCGCGCTTGCGTGCGGGGACATGGGCCGCTATGCGCACGCGGAGAATATGCTGTCACAAGCTGCTCGCTTCTATCTCAGCTCCGACGAAGCGACCGCCATCATCGATGAGATCGAGCAGATTGTCAGAGACCGTTGGTATGAAATCGCCCGCCGCGAAGGCGTCAGCGAAAAGGACTGCGAGACTATCCGGCCGGCCTTTGCCTACGACGGCTTTCGACTCAATTTGGCGCCCGAATCGTAGAATACGGTTGAGCGGGTCAACAAAGACGAACTACGTGATAGTTCAAAAAAAATTGGTGCCGGCACCAAGAGTCGAACTCGGGACCTACTGATTACAAATCAATTCTGCAATTAAGGAATGATGCGGTATCCAGCGCGATTCTCTTAGAAATTTGCCGGGATTAAACCGCGTAACCATGCGGTATGCAGGTACAGTCTTAGAAGGGAAGCGACTGTGTTCACTAGAACGCTTTGCTCGAATCTTGATGTTTCAAAATACGCATTATCTCCACGCCCTGCGCATCGACGCGGTAGTAGATCGAATGCGCGCCACACACGCTGCGATGATAGCCAGTTCGAATATGGTCAACCGTGGGATATAGCTGCGGTTGCTCGGCCAGTACTGAAAAACGCTGTTTGAGCTGGTCACGGTATCGGTTGGACTGCACAACCCCAAACTTTTCATCGCCGTATTGTGCGATAGCGATCAAGTCGTCTTCGGCGCTTTTAGAAAGCCGATACTCACCCATGCTTTGCCTTATGGCGTTGCCGCGCGTCCTCCCATATCTCGTCGACGCTGCGATTGCTGAAACCGCTCTCCTCGCCTTCAATCAATGCGGCGCGAATAGCCTCAATCTCGGCAGGGGTTTCCTGGTCCCGAAGTTGTCGCTCACGGATTAATTCGCGAACTACCTCGCTTTCGTTACCGTAGTGTCCCGTTTTAATCTGCGACTTGATCCAGCTATCTTGCTGATCGGTTATCGATATACTTTTCTTGACCATTGGCATGGGCTGCGCTCCGAAGGATTGGGCGAAAGAATACTACCAAGTAGTAGAATTTACTACTCTCTGTGTGCAAACCCGGCTCCTCGCCCGACTAAGATCAGAGCCGCCTTACTTTGCCCTACATTGTTTATTTGCAATGAAACTCGAGCCAATGCCGGGTCAGATTTCAGGATAATTCAACACGCTTTGGCGAGGACCGTGTCGAGCATCGGCTTATGCGCTGTTTGCCCACTCATACGCGATGTCCACGTATCGTGGACGCATGTCAATTGTGGGCAGGCGTTGGGCAGGAACTGTTAGTTCTGACACCATTAATTTCTTAGAAAAATTGGTGCCGGCACCAAAGAGTCGAACTCGGGACCTACTGATTACAAATCAATTCGACGATCGAGGGGCTATGCGACGTCCAGCCAACGCCCTTAGAATTTTGTCGAGATTTTGCGTCGTAGCCACGCGGTATGCAGGTACTTTCTTAGAAGACATTCATCTGACTTGAATCCGCTCAGATTATCTCCCCGAGCGTGGAACACGCGGAGCGACAGGTACCGTGCGACTTGTAGTGCTCCGCAAACGTCAATCTTAGTGAGCCTGGTTTGAATTGGATGGAAATGGGTGGACAATTGGATGGAACGGTGCCATTCTATAAATGGATGGAATTGGAGGTAACAATGGATGGGGCTATTCGCACAGAATCGATAACGATCTCCCCGGCAATTCTCAGGATGATTGCCGA
>JBATFU010000138.1:0-3951 GCA_049665065.1 Woeseia sp.
AGGGTCACCGGATCACCGCGCGGCACCAGAACTGGCTGCAATTGCGTCCTGGGCAGCTGCTGGAATGCAATGGCTGCCACATCGCGCAAAGTGGTATCTCGCACGGTCGCAGCGATGCGTTCGCGTCCGCCTGGGAAGGCGCCCCGGCGATGAGTACTCGCTTTCCCAACACACGTGCGGAATGGCTGATCATGGAGCCTGGCGAGACCATGGCCGAGGTGCGCACGCGCAAAACCTGCGAAACGGATTGCGCATCGCTCGAGCCCTCGGTCGATATCGTCTATGAAGATGTATGGACGGATGAGACGGATGCCGGCCGCCCAGCCGACGCATCGTTCAGTTATTCCTACGCAGATCTGACGACAGCCATACCGACTGACGCCAACTGCCTGCTGCAGGGCTGGTCGGCGAACTGCCGCATCGTGATCAACTATGAGCAGCATATTCACCCGCTGTGGGTCGCGCCGCGGCCAGTGCTGGACGGCAATGGCGACCCCGTACTGGATATTAATGGCAACCCTTTATCGAATGATTGCGTAAACTGCCATTCGCCGCAGGATGGTCAGGGTGCAGCCCGCGTGCCAGCGGCGCAGCTCGATCTGTCGGACGGTTTGTCGCCGGATGAAGCGGATCACTTCAACAGCTACCGGGAATTGCTGTTTCCTGATAACGAACAAGAGCTTAATATGGGCGCACTGCAGGACCGGCTGGTACAGAACGGCGTCGATGACAATGGCGATCCGATCTTTGTCACGGTTACGGTAAGTCCCGCGATGCGCGTGGGCGGCGCCAATGCCTCTGAGCGTTTTTTCAGTCGCTTCCGGGCACAGCAGAGTCATGCGGATTACCTGTCTGGTGCCGAGAAGCGACTGATCGCAGAGTGGCTGGACATTGGAGCGCAGTACTACAACAACCCGTTCGACGTGCCGCAAAACTAAGGAATCAACGATCAGCCTTCGCTCACATGCCCGCCGTCAACTGCAAGGAGCAACGGTCACCGTACTAGCGGTCGTGTTAAGCGCCTGTTTGTCGCTGCTGACGACGGCGCATGCGCAGGACGCGCCGGCGCTCGTTACCGTTGCCGATCCGTTTCTTGAATTGCATACCGGCCCGGGACGCGGCTATCCGGTTTTCTACGTTGTTGATCGCGGTGACGAGGTCGAGATCGTCAAGCGCCGCACCGACTGGTTCCTGGTACGACTGATGGACGGCCGCGAAGGCTGGGTCAAGCGCGAGGCGCTGGAACGCACGCTGCAGCCGAGCGGTGCTGCAGTTGAGTTTGAAGATGCAGGCCTGGCCGATTTCACCGACTCGCGCTGGGAAGCAGGCTTGCTGGCCGGCGACTTTGGCGGCGCCAACATTATCTCGGTGTACGGCGGCTACTCGCTGAACCGGCACGTCGGCATTGAATTATGGGGCTCACAGATTCTCGGCAATTTTTCCAACGGCTGGATGGGCAGTGTTAACGTCATCCACGAAACTTTTCCGGATTGGCGCATCTCACCGTTTTTTACGCTTGGCACGGGCTACATAAATACCAGTCCGAAGTCGACCATCGTGCAGAGCGAAGACCGCAGCGACCAGATGGCGCATGCCGGTGCAGGATTTAGAATTTACACCAGCCGTCGCTTTATGCTGCGTGCCGAGTACAAAAGTTACGTTATCTTCACAAGTCGCAACGACAACGAGGAAGTAGAAGAATGGAAAGTCGGGTTCGCGTTCTTTTTCTGATACTGCTGATCTTGACGACCAGCGGCTGCGCAGCAACGCGCAATTTGTTCGGGCTCGGCCGAGAGTCGGCGCCGCCGCCGGCGGAGGATCCCGGGCAGGTGATCGAACCGCAGGTTGAGCGTCGCGAAATCCGTGAAGCGGATATCGATACAGAGAATTTCGAAGTGGGTGCGTTCGTCGGCATCATGAGTGTCGAAGATTTCGAAACCAACGTCGTTTACGGCACGCGCCTTGCGTATCACGTCACCGAGGGCTTTTTCGTCGAGGGCATACTCGGCCAGACCGACGCGGGGCTAACCAGTTTCGAGCGCCTCAGTGGCGGCGCGCCGCTGTTGTCAGACAGCGATCGCCAGTTCACTTATTACAACCTGAGTCTCGGCTACAACATCCTGCCAGGCGAAGCGTTCGTCGGCGAGACGCGCGCGTTCAACAACGCGCTGTATGTCACGGGTGGTCTGGGCTCGACCCGCTTCGCCGGAGATGATCGCTTCACCGTCAACTTCGGTGCGGGCTACCGCTTCCTGCTGACCGACTCGATTGCATTGCATTTCGATGTGCGCGACCACCTGTTCGATATCGACCTGCTCGGTGAAGAAAAGACCGTACACAACCTCGAGGGGCACCTCGGGCTAACGGTGTTCTTCTGATACCGGGTTCACGGTTACCGCATCCCAAGAGAGGCTAAGCTAGCAAAATGTCGAAAATTCTCGCGAAAGCTGCACGAATTGTGATTTCGGTGGCGCTGCTGGGCGGCCTCGGCGCCTGCGGCAGCATCGAGCCGTGGGTCAAGCCCTACGAGCGCGATCGCCTGGCCGATCCGATCATGCTGCTGGATGCCAACCCGGTGTCGAGCTCCTACATGCAGCACGTCTTTGAAAGTCGCGAAGCAGCGCGCGGCGGCGAAGGCGCGGCCGGCGGCGGCTGTGGCTGCAACTGAGTAGTACTGTGAAGCGCATCGCTCGTCCAAGCCTGTTCGTCCTGTTGCTGGCCGCATTGCCGGCGGCGGCCGGCGTATTGCCGGATGACCGCACTGATCTGCTCTACCATCGCTACGACGGCGGCGGCGTCACTATCGACGGCCCGTCACTGCTGATGCGCAAGAAGGTGGGCAAGAGCGTTTCTGTGGTCGGCAATTACTATGTCGACATGGTCAGTTCGGCATCGATTGATGTCGTGACAACCGCCAGTCCGTACACGGAAGAGCGCAAGCAGTGGTCGCTTGGCATGGACTACCTGCGCGGCGACACGACAATGAGCGTCGGCTATACGAACAGTGTCGAAAGCGACTTCGATGCAAAAACCTGGAGCCTGTCTGTCAGCCAGGCCATGTTCGGTGACCTGACCACGCTGACACTGAGCTATGCGCTCGGCAACGATGAGGTCGGGCGTTCAGACGACGAGAATTTCACGCGCGACAACACGCGCCAGCACTACGGCATCGCGTTGTCACAGATCCTGACGCGCAACCTGATCACCACTTTGAATTTTGAAACGATCACGGACGAGGGCTTCCTGAATAACCCGTATCGTTCGGTCCGTTATGCCGATGCAACGAGCGGTACGGGTTACAGCTACGAGCCTGAGCTGTATCCGGCAACCCGCAGCAGTAACGCCGTTGGTATCCGCGCGCGCTACTTCCTGCCGTATCGGGCTGCCATCCAGGGCGAGTATCGCTTCTTTACTGACACCTGGAAGATCGAGTCAAACACCCTGGCGCTGGAATACATGCACCCGCTCGGGCCCTGGACACTGAGCGCCAGGTACCGCTGGTACGACCAGACCGGCGCATCGTTCTACAGCGACCTGTTCCCGCGCGCCGAGGCGACCAACTTCCGCGCGCGCGACAAGGAGCTCAGCCCGTTAACCAGCACCTTGCTGTCGGTTGAGGCCAGCTATGAATTCCTGAGCCAGGGCTGGCAATTCATTGATAAAGGCACGGTCACCGCATCATTCAGCCGGCTCCACGTCGATTACGACAACTTTTCGGACCTGACCGCCGGCGCGCCTGTCGGCAGCGAGCCGCTGTACCAGCTCGACGCCGACGTCATCCAGATCTTCTTCTCGTTCTGGTACTGACCCCGCGCCGCCGCATGCGCGGCAAAAAATCCGTACAATGCCCGGATTCCAGCGGCCTGCAGGGGATCAGTTCATGGGGCGTATCAGTGGCATAGCGCGACGCGAAGCGAAACGCGCGGTCATGCAGACTTTAACGACAGCCGA
>JBATFU010000139.1:0-1775 GCA_049665065.1 Woeseia sp.
ATGCGCTTGAAATCGGCGCTGCGACGCCGCCACCCGCAAATCGTTATCTAGCCGAACCGCACCCGAGCTGGACCACGCGCCTCGAGCAGGCGTGGCTCGAACGCTACGTGCGCTGAGCAATGTCGAACTCTGTAATGCAACGACCCGCCGTTCTGCTGCTGCTCGGCATCGCGATTGTGCCAACGCTTGCCGGACTTGGCGCTGCACTGTGGTTTGGGCTCGATGCCGGTGCGCTGTCGCGCGTTTTTGCGACGCCGGGTGTCGGGCTGTCGATTGCCTCGTCGCTTTGGACGGGCTGCATCGCGACGGCCATTGCCTTGTTCCTCGCGCACCTCGCGGTCGCCCTGGCAGCCAGCGGTAACTGGCGGCGACGCCTGAACTCGCTCGCATTGCCGCTGCTCGCGATGCCGCACCTCGCCGTCGGCATCGGGCTGGCGCTGGTCCTCGCGCCGTCCGGCGTTCTGCTGCGCCTTTTCTCGCCGTGGGCAACGGGCTTCGCGTTGCCGCCTGACTGGTTGATCGTCAACGATTCGGCCGGCATCTCGTTGATGATCGGTCTCGTTCTCAAGGAAACCTGCTTCCTGATAATGGCGCTGACCGCAGCACTCGCGCAGGTGCCGGCGGAACGACTGCAGGCGCAGTCGGTGACGCTCGGCTACGGCCCGTTGAAAGGCTGGCTTACCGTTATCGCACCGGCACTGCAGCAGCAGATTCGTTTGCCGTTGGCAGCAGTGCTCGTGTTCGGCATCACGAATGTCGAGATGGCGATCCCGCTGGGGCCTGACCTGCCGCCGGTCTTTTCAGTATTGCTGTGGCGCTGGTTCACGGACCCCGATCCCGGCATCCACGCACAGGCCTACGCCGGCACACTGGTGCTGCTCGCCTGCAGTCTTGTGGCGATCGGCGCTGCGTTGATGCTCGGCAGCCTGTTGCGCCGCGCCTTGCTTGCCGTGACTCAAAGCGGCAAGCGGCGCGTTGCAGAGACGCCCGTGCGACGCGCAGTCGGCGGCCTGTTCTGGTTGGGCTGGTCGCTTGGCACGCTGTCGATCATCGCAATCGGGCTGCGCGCGATCGCCGGTCCGTGGCGTTTCCCGGCACTGTTACCAACGAACAGTTCATTCACCGCACTGCAGGACATTGCAACGCGCAGCGCTGACGTCGGTGCGACAACGCTGTTGATTGCGATCGCAACCGCTATCGTCGGCATCGCTTTGGTGCTGCCAGCGGCGGAGCTTTGCAGAAAGTCGCCTGCATCGCGTCGTCGCGTCGGTGCCTGGCTGTTCCTGCCGCTACTCGTGCCGCAGATGACGTTCCTGTTTGGCGTCCAGGTGCTACTGGTGCGCATGGATATCGATGGCACGTTTATCGCCGTGCTGTGGAGTCACCTGCTGTTCGCACTGCCCTACGTGTGGGGCATTCTCGCACCGGCGCGCGCAGCCATTGATCCGCGTTACGAGCAGGTGGCGGCAACGCTGGGTGTGACGGCGACCAGGCGCTGGCTGACAGTCACCGCGCCGCTGATGACGCGGTCCACGCTGCTCGCGCTGGCGCTCGCTGTATCGGTCAGTGTTGCCCTGTATTTGCCAACCTTGTTTGCCGGCGCGGGCCGCATTTCCACCGCGGCCACCGAAGCCGCGGCCGCCGCGGGCTCCGGCAACCTGCGGCTTGCGGCAACGCATGCGATACTGCTGGCCGTGATTCCACTCGCCGCCTTTGCCTTCGCTTACACCGTCAGCGCGCTGCTGTTTCGCCAGCGCCGCGGAGTGCCGCGATGA
>JBATFU010000140.1:0-18530 GCA_049665065.1 Woeseia sp.
GAGGTGGTTTGCGTCGGCGATTCGCTGGTCGTGCTCAGCAGTCCTGCCTGTGGACTCGGTGCTGACTACGACGCGATCAGCGAGATGCTGTGCGAGCTGTCGCCTATCGCATTTTGCGCTGACTAAACTGCTCGTATTGCTCGCGTAAACGACGGGGCTGGGTCCGGTGTTCTTGCCGGCGCCCAGCCTTTTTTTGCGTTTATGGCTACAGCATCGCGGGCTGGCATCGCTGCAGAATCCAAATTCCGGAATGATGTGCAAATGCGCTATAAGAGGCCTAAGCTCAGGCTGCGATGCAGTTCTGGTCGGCCTGATCGGTTCTTCCCGAACGCCTTCCTTATCCGGTCTACCTGGAGTTGCGACATGATTGCTACGAAATCCTACGACGGCAGTTGTTTTTGTGGTGCCGTGAAAATTACCGTAAGCGGCGAGCCTGCCGGCATGGGCTACTGCCATTGTGAATCTTGCCGGTCGTGGTCGGCGGGCCCCGTTAATGCGTTTACCCTATGGAATCCCGAGGCCGTAAAAATAACGAAAGGTGCCGACAACATTGGCACCTACAACAAGACGGCGAACAGCTTTCGCAAATGGTGTAAGACCTGCGGTGGCCACGTTTTTTGCGAACATCCGGGCATGGGCCTTACCGATGTCTACGCGGCCGTCATACCGGATTTCCCGTTCAAGGCCGGCGTCCATGTGCATTACCAGGAAACGAAGCTGCGAATCAAAGACGGC
This sequence comes from Woeseia sp., assembly GCA_049665065.1. Taxonomy (GTDB): domain Bacteria; phylum Pseudomonadota; class Gammaproteobacteria; order Steroidobacterales; family Woeseiaceae; genus Woeseia. The sequence continues at coordinate 736 of JBATFU010000140.1, forward strand.
CTGCCAAAAATGAAGGACGTGCCCGCCGAAATGGGCGGTTCCGGTGAAACAGTAGCGGAATAGTGAGCGTGCTTCCGTAGCGAACGATTCAAACAAAAAGGCTGGTTGTGCGAACTGCGGTCTACGTGAACCCGCCAAGCAGCTTCTTCAGGTCGCCGACGAATTGACGCAGGATTCCGGTGAGTAACGTAAACTCCGCATCGAGTCGCGCAAGCGGATCGTTGTTGATGTCTTTGTCATCGTCCATGCCGAGAAAACGCAACTTCGTGATCGAGCCGTGCTCGTCCAATACGCACCCCATGACATTGTCGTACTCGATGGCCAGGTGCGTGATTTGCATGCCCTGCGCAACGTGCTTACGAATGGTCGTGTCCGTCAGATCGAAATCGGACCAGCGCACGTAGGAGCTTTTGTCGCTCGCGTCCTGCATGCGGCACTCGCGCCCCAGCACGAACTGCTTCGGCGCATTACCCATGAAGATGTCGGTTAACAATCCCGCGACGGGCTGGCGGTACTGCAGCGGTTTGAGGCTGAGATCGCCGAACGGTACGCGCAGCCGACGCAGGAAGCGTTCGGCGACGGATTCCTGGGCGGTATCAATGCCAATGATTTTCTTCGAGATATCGAAGTAGCCCCAGATCCTGTCTGACTTCAGCATTGCTTTGGGCAGCAGTTCGTCGCGGGTTTCGGCTTTCAGGCGGCGCTTCTCGCGCGCGCTCGGCGCCTCACCCATGCGTTCGCGGAACTCCGCGATGCGATTCTCAAGCTCCTCGTTGATCGCAGCCGGTGGCAACACGCGTGACTGGCTGCGCAACTTCAAAAGGTCCGCACCATTGACGCGCCGCGCCAGCGAATCGCTGGCGTCGACAAATACCGGCATCCAGCCAGAGCTGCGCTCGGTCAGCGGACCGCAGGGTTCAAAGGCGGCCTTGGCCAATATCTCCGACAGTTTTTCCTCGCTGTCGGGCCACAGGTTGTCGACGCGGTAATAACGGAGGTTGCGAAACATGGGGTTCTTTTTGGGTAAAACGGCGGCGCAGTATCCGCATATCGTCCGGCAAAGTCACCCTTGAATGTTGGGCTGCTCGCGTGCTTGCCGGTGCCACAGGCTGTGCCGGCCCAGCCAGTTCGCTGCACAACAATTGGCCGGTTATCCTGAGCCGCGCCTGCCTCGCAAAAGGACACGCAACGCCGCTTGCGCATTTAGGCTAAGATCAGCCGTTATCCTGTCCGGAAGGAAATCACCATGAACCAGAATAAGATCATTGCCGTTGTCCTGCTGGTAGCGGGCGCTGTTGCGCTGTTTTTCGGCATCAATGCGGCGAATGCACCGATGGAAGAAATGTCCGAGGCACTGACCGGGCAATACTCGGACCGCACGATGATTTACCTAATTGGCGGCGCTGCGGCCGCGATAGCCGGATTTTTCATGTTGAGCCGCAAATAGTCCCGAACGTCGATTAGCACGTGATCGGTTTGCTGTCCGTCGCCTAGCGCTGTTCGTAAACGGTTTTGCCGCCCACCACCGTGCGCAGCACTCGCGCGTTGCGGATGTCTGCGGGATCGATGTTTGTAAGGTTCCTGTCGAGTAGTACGAAATCGGCCAGCATGCCCGGTGCCAGCGTGCCTTTAATGCCTTCTTCAAAAGAGCTGTACGCACCCTCGTAGGTATAGGCATGCAGTGCCTGTTCGACCGAAATCTTTTGTGAAGGTACCCAGCCGCCCGGGTTCGCATCATCGAGCGTGCGGCGGGTAACGGCCGCATAGATGCCGAGCAAGGGTTTTGCCGGCGCCACAAACCAGTCACTGCCGAATGCAACGTGGGCGCCAGAGTCGATCAGTGAACGAAATGCGTAGGTCGTTTCAGCGCGCAGCGGTCCGATGACTTTCTCCGCCCAGCGGCCATCGTCAATGGCGTGATACGGCTGCATGCTGGCGATGACGTCCTGCGCGGCGAAACGTGGCAGATCGTCGGGATGAATATGCTGTGCATGTTCAACGCGGAAGCGCCGGTCTTTCGCGCCGTTTGCCTCGGAAACGTCGAGGAAGATGTCGAGCAGGTCGCGAATCGCACTGTCGCCAATTGCATGCACCATGACCTGCAGGCCGGCTTTGTCCGCGGCTTCGATCCAGCCGCGCATGTCGTCCAGTTTGTTAATCAGAAAGCCGCGATCTTCCGGTGTGTCGGTAAACGGCTCGAGCATGGCGGCCGTGTGCGAGCCCAGCGAGCCGTCCATGAAGCCTTTGAGCCCGCCAATGCGCAACCAGTGATCGCCGGTGCCGCTCTTTGCGACCTCGTCACGCAATGCCTCCCACTCGTTTAACGGCACGACGGAGTACACCCGCGTCAGCATTTTGCCGGCCGCATGCAGGCGTCGGTAAGACGCCATCGACGAGAAGCCCGCCATGTCGTGCACGGTCGTCACGCCCTGTGCGGCGACGTTCTGCATCGCCGCCAGCATCTGTCTATCGAGCAGGTCTGGCCCCGGCGGCGGCAGTGCATCAAAGACGAGCGACATCGCATTGTCTTTCAAAAGACCCGTGGGGTAGCCGTCCGCATCGCGCAGGATCGTGCCGCCGTCGATGTCCGCAGTGTCGGCATCTACGCCGGCGATCTTAAGCGCCAGTGAATTGGCGAGCGCCATGTGCCCGTCCAGTCTGTACACCCAGACCGGGTTGTCGGGTGTGACGTCGTCAATCCATGCCCGCGTTGGCAATTCGCCGCCCCAGTTTTCGTGATCCCAGGCGCCATCCAGGATCCATTCGCCGGGCGCAATGGTTTTTGCGTACTCGGCAATGCGTCGCGTGAATTCTTCCGGGGTCATCGCGTCGCGTAACTGTACGGAGGCGAGGCTGGAGCCGCCGTCAGCAAAATGCACGTGCGTATCGATGAAGCCCGGCACGAGCATGCCGCCATTCGCCTCGATAACGGTCGTGCCTTTGCCGATGAACGATTCGACATCGGCGCGCGCGCCGACAGCAACAATGCGGTCATCGCGTGTCGCCAGCGCTTCAGCCCGGGGTTGATCCGGGTTGCCGGTCCAGATCGGCGCGCCGACGACGACCAGTGTCGCAGGCTCCTTTACCTCGCTTTCCTTGCTGCAGGCGGCGGCAAGCAACATGACCAATGCCATCGTGGTAATGGCGAGAAGCGTTTTGCGAATTCCGGCTGTCATCGATGTACTCCGTTTACCTGGCGGCCTGCGCTCGCAAGGCCCTGTTCAGACGTAAGGAAAAAGTGAAATTCAGTGTACTCGAAACTGGCTGACGGCTTTGTCTCGCCGTTACGCAATCTTCCTGCGTTGAACAGGCACCTGCCACACGCCGCCCAGCGCGAGCCGGCAAAGCAGGGTTGTGCCCGCGAACGCGAGCATGGCAAACAGGGTTAGAAGAGCGCTGCGATGGAGACGGACGTCAGTCATCCAGTGAGCGGCGCGTGTACTGCAGGTGCTGTTCGGAAACTTCGTCGCCATTGCGCATCACGATATAGCCGTCGATTTTGTCGGGCCCTCTTCGATAGAAACTCAGGCCGCCGAAATGCAGCGCATTCTCTTCGACTTTGACGATTCGAAAGTTGACGTGCTCCTGCTTTTCTTCCCAGGCGCTGAAGTCGGCGTTGAAGTGCTTGACCTTCAGACTGAGTACGCCTTCTTCGACTGTGATCAGCATGATTTCGTAAAGGGCAACGCCGTCATCGCCATACAGCTTGAACAGACCCACCATCGATCCGGCCGATGGCGGGTTCCAGGTTTCTTCAAAACGCTGGCCGAAACCGGTGCCGTTCCAGCTGCCGACCAGCCAGCTTGCGTCGTCGAGCGTGGCGACGGGGCGCGCTTCGTTTTCTTCGAGCTTCCAGGTGTGCTCGGTGCGGAGTTCTGCAGTCAGGCCGACGGTGCAGAAGCAGAAAACCAGTGCTACCAGAGAGGATAATCTCAACATCGCCGCCTTCTCCCGCAGGTCATGAGTCAACGCGCAAACGAGTGCCGAGTATACGCCACAGACACACTGGCCTTGGCGCCGTCGAAGACTGTCGGGCCGGTGAACAGGCAGCTGGCCGCCACCGGTAACGTCAGCAAATGTGGCGGTGAGAACGCCGGTCTCTGATCACGCGTGCTCTGCTCGCCGATATTCAGTTCAAGCGCTCAAGTCGGAAATGTGCCGCAGAAGTACGCAAAACCCGGGAAAAAACCAACAATGTCAGCATGATGCGCGCCAGAATGTGATGGATGTCTCAGGCGTCAGACTGGTTGGTCTACATACTGTCGCCAGATAGCGACCAAATTCGGCCAATTGGCCGTATTTTGTGGGTGTAGCCACGGAGCAACGTAGTGTTCCTGCTCAAGCCATTGACGGAAAGGTTTGCGGCGCTGACCGCAGCAATCGCAGCGGCGCTTACCTTTGCCTTCGATCTGTCCCAGCCGCTCGGCGTTGCCGGCGGCATGCCTTACGTCGTCTTGCCATTGCTTGGGCTGTTAGCCCGCTCTTCCCGAATAGTGCTGGCAGCCGCCTTGCTGGGCAGTGCGTTGACGGTCGCGGGTGTCATGAATTCAGTGGCCGGCAGCCAGCTCAGTACCGTTGTTATCAATCGCACAATGATCATTGTGCTTATCTGGGTTGCGACGTATCTGGCGCTGCGCCACCTGTCCATCGGCCGCGAGCTGCGTAAGCTGCTGCGCGAACAGGCACTTACCGACCCGCTGACCGGGCTCTTTAATCGTCGTCACGTTTTCGCCTGTATCGACAAAGAGCTGAAACACTACGACCGTTACAAAACCGTTTTTTCAATCATTCTTATTGACGCGGATCATTTCAAACAGGTCAATGACAATTATGGTCATTGCACCGGTGATGCAACGCTGCGCCTGATCGCGCGGGTCTGCCGGGATGCTGTTCGGGGAACGGATGTCGTCGGTCGGTTTGGCGGTGAAGAATTTATTATTCTTTTGCCGCATACCACGACGACAGAGGCTGCGGTGGTTGCCGAGCGCATCAGGCGCGACATGGGAACGGTCAGCAACGAGCTGCTCGACGGAGCGGTGCTCGTTACCTTAAGCCTCGGCGTCGCCGAAGTCGGCCCTGGCAGGAATGATTTCAACTCACTGCTCGCTGCGGCAGACAAGGCCCTGTACGAGGCAAAAAATGCGGGCCGAAATCGCGTTTCGGTCAGGTCTGGCGCGGCGGCCAGCGCGCCGTCCTCCGCCGCCGCATAATCGGCGATATACGCCGAAAACAGCGCGAGGACGGGCTACCTGACTGGCAAATGCGCCGACTCCTGTTATTATCCGCTCCGCCTCCAGGCCCACCGATTCCCCATTTGTGCCCCATCGTTGACGAGCCGTCACGCTGGCTGCCGTTTGCCGGGCGGTTTCATCAAAGCTTTACCAGGTAAAAAAATCGTGATTTCTGCTGCAAACCTGTCGATTCAATTCGGCGCCAAACCTCTTTTTGAAAACGTTTCCGTCACCTTCGGCAACGGTCATCGCTTTGGCCTGATCGGTGCAAACGGATCCGGAAAATCGACGTTCATGAAGATTCTTGCCGGCGAACTGGAGCCGAGCGCCGGCAACGTCTCAACAGAACCGCACGTGCGCGTCGGCCGCCTGCGGCAGGATCAGTTCGCCTACGAGAAATTTCGCGTGCTGGACACGGTCATCATGGGGCACGAGCGCCTCTGGGAAGTGTCACAGGAACGCGATCAGCTGTACTCGCAAGCAGAGCTCAGCGACGCGGACGGTATGCGTGTTGCTGATCTCGAAGTCGAGTTCGCAGAAATGGACGGTTACTCGGCCGAGTCACGCGCAGGCGAATTGCTGCAGAGTATCGGCATTCCGATCGAACAGCATCAGGGTCCGATGAGCGCCGTGGCACCGGGCTGGAAGCTGCGCGTGCTGCTGGCGCAGGCACTTTTTTCCGATCCCGACGTCCTGCTGCTCGACGAGCCGACCAACAACCTGGATATCAATACCATTCGCTGGCTCGAAGAGTTCCTGAACAGCAGCAAAGCGACGATGGTTATCATCTCGCACGATCGCCACTTCCTGAACAGCGTGTGCACGCACATGGCGGATCTCGACTACGGTGCGCTGCAGCTGTTCCCGGGCAACTACGACGAATACATGACCGCTGCGGAACAGGCACGCGAACGCGTCCATTCCGATAATGCGAAGAAGAAAGCAAAGATGGCCGACCTGCAGGCCTTCGTCAGTCGCTTCTCGGCAAATGCATCGAAAGCAAAGCAGGCCACGTCCCGCGCGCGCCAGCTTGAAAAAATTCAGCTCGAGGAAATCAAGCCGTCGAGTCGGGTCAGTCCGTTTATTCGCTTCGACCAGGAAAAGCTGCTGCGCCGCATCGTCGTCGAGACGAGCGAACTGGCGAAGGGCTTCGACGAAGGTCCTTTGTTCGAGAAGCTGGACCTTACGATTGAAGCGGGCCAGCGGGTCGCGATTATCGGCCAGAACGGCATCGGCAAAACGACGCTGGTGCGAACCCTGCTGGGTGAACTGGATGCCGACAAGGGCGAGGTCAAATGGTCCGAGAACGCCAAGGTTGGCTTCTTTGCACAGGATCATGCGCAAGACTTTGAACAGGATATGAGCCTGTTCGACTGGATGACTCAGTGGCAGCCACCGAAAACTGACGAGCAACTTCTGCGCGCGACGCTGGGACGGATGCTGTTCTCGCGTGACGACAGCGAGAAATCGGTGAAAGTCGCCTCCGGCGGCGAACAGGCGCGTTTGCTGTTCGGCAAGCTGATGCTGCAGCAGCCGAACGTGCTGATCATGGACGAGCCAACCAATCACCTGGATATGGAATCGATTGAGGCGCTCAACCTCGCGCTCGAACACTATCCCGGCACGCTGATTTTCATCAGCCACGACCGCGACTTCGTGTCCTCGCTCGCGACACGTATCGTTGACATGACGGCCAATGGCATCGTCGATTTCCGCGGCGACTACGACGAGTATCTGCGTACCCTGCTCGAAGACAAGCAGAGTCGCGTCGCCTAGGTCATTGCAGCAACTCGACAGCGTCATGCGTCGATTGCACCCGTGGCGCCAGTAGTGCCAGACTGCCCGCCTGAATCACTCAGTCGGGGTTTGCAGCTATGTTCAGCGCGGCATTTATCTTCGAGCCCGGCGATTACGACGCCGAGTTTCACCGCCTCAATGACCTGATCGACGCGGCAGCACGGTCAAACCCGGGCTTTATCGGCACGGAGTCCTGGCAATCGGCCGACGGCAGGCGTCGCAACGCGACCTATTACTGGCACACGCTGGAATCGCTGAAGGAATTCTCAAACCACGTCCGGCATCTCGAAGCCAAGAAGCAGTACCGGAACTGGTACAAGGGCTACCAGATCGTTGTCTCGGAAGTCATTCGCTCCTACGGTGACGGCCGCATCGAGCACCTGACGCCCAACACACGCGACGGCAGGCATTGAGTCGGCGTGCCAGCCGTCCCACTGCTTAACTCTTGTGAAATTCAGGCGGAAGCGAGGTTTGTGGAGTAGCGGAGTTTGCTCAACGCCGTCCTGAACTGCATACAAGACAAAGACGGGATCGAACCGGGTCTGATATTCCAAACTCGAAGCGACTTATTTTATTACTCCGCAATACATGCGCATCCCGCCCTTGCCGTGCATGTGCTCACCGTATTCTTCGTAGCGATCGGCGCCCGCGTGAATCATCAGGCTGCGTCCTTTCAAGTCAGCAACAGTGACGCGTGGTGCCAGCACTGGCACAAAAGCCATGCCGGTCGGTTCCACGTTCAGATTTGGCAGATCGCCGAGGTGGCCGTCGCCGTACGGACCCCTGTGCAGACCTGAGCCGCCTGGATCGTAGTGATCGCCGGCTGCGCCCGCGGGCATGCCGGCTTCGTCCATCGCGCAACTCGGGTTCTCGTGAACATGCACTGCGTGCGAGCCGGGATCCATGTCGTGCAGTCGCGGTGTGACGACCAGGCCGTAGGGGCCGTCTTCAAAGCTGACCATGCCAAACGTTTTGCCGCGGCGTCCGTCCATCGTCGTTTCGCGCACGACAACGGCAGCTTCAACAACCGGCCTGAAGGTCTGCGCTTCGGGAACACTGGCTGCGGGTTCGGGGCTTGCGCAGCCATAACCCAACAGGCTGCCCAGCACTATCAGCACTGTATTTACTTTTCGCATCTTGCTGTATCTCCATCGGTCATGCACTGCTGCGGGTTTGGTCGCCTTTTCCTTGCTCCGTGCTGACTGTCATGTCGGTACGTGGTGGCGTTTCTTTTTTGCCCGAAGTTTATTGGTGCGCGTAGTGTGCCCGCTGCGCATCGATTCCGGACCATCGTGTGTCCGGTATTTATCGAGTAAATCTTTTGTTATCGCAATCGCCGGGATTCTGCCCTCGTGGATCGCTGAATTCCTCTTGCACCCGCCCGACAGAGGGGAACAGTTCTCTCTCACGGAGTAGCCAATCATACCTGCTGACCGGGAAGTGGGGCAGGACATCCGGCCCCGGCCACGCATCGTATCAATACGTGACCGGGCCAGACTCTTGATTGCAGCGTCGAGGCTTAGAGGCCTCCGCCCAGCGTGACGCGGTTCGACTCGATGCCGTCCAGCGATACCCAGTAGGCCGTCGCACCTTGCAGCGGCGACACGGTAAACACTGCCATGCCGAGTGCGTCGCTAACGGCATTGATGGCGCTAGTTGTTCCGTCTTCGTGCTTGCTGTGCAGCGTCAGCGAACGACCATCAATCGATCCGGCAGCCTCTTCGATCCTGGCTGTCAGCGTCATTGGCTGACCGAGCATGCCGCCGTCCGCGAGTATCGGGTCGAGCGTGATGACCGTCTGCTCGGAGTTGTCGGCATTCGAACTGGCGCTCGCAGAACCGTTCTCCGGGGCGCTCGCAGATGCGCTTGCCGGAACTACGATCGGATCGTGGAGGTGAATGTTGCCGCCGTCGAGACCGTCATCAAGGGTGCGGTCTGCGGTGTTGTACGAGCAACCCTTGACACACTCAAGATAAAAGCGATCCGGCGCCTGGCCATCTTTGCCTTTGCCATGCTTGCCGTTGTCTTCACCGCAAACGCGGAATTCGGCGCCGTCGAGACCATTCAGTTCGCCGCTGGCTCTGAATACAAAGCCACCTTCTTCAGAAGTTTCAACTCCGTTGCACAAGCCGCCAGGTATCAGGCTGGTGATTTCCTCGGCTTCGATTTTCACGCCGAGTTCCTTGTCCTTCAGCTTGAGTTTGCCGTCGAGTTCGCCGTCTTTAACTTTTACGTCAAAGCTGAATTCGATTTTTTCGAAATCGGAGTCAGAATCTGAGTCACTGTCGGAATCCGAGTCGCTGTCGCCGTCCTGACTGCGCAGTCCGTCGAGGGAGCCGGAACCGTGCACACGACCGCTTTCCGGCGTGACATCGACTGGCTCGTCAGGATCTTCCGGGTCGACAGTGTCGTCATTGCCGGCATTACGAATCTCTTCGCTTTGCGGCCAAAGGATGTACAGCTCGCCGTTATTCAGCTGGCTCAACGCAACCGCGCCACTTTCAAAGTAGAAATAGCCGCTCCAGACACCGCCGAATGCGGGTCCGTCAACTTCAAGCGGTCCGGATGGCACGGTGTCGAAGAAGGCAACCAGTTCGAGGCCGGCGTCTGCGTTCGAATCAATCTGGGTAGGATCAAACTTCAGTACGCGGTAACCGGAGGTGTAGTTCGCCTGATGCAAATACTCACCCTTGAAGTACATGTTGTGGTCGATCGCGAGCGAGTCAGATTCGTAAAAGCCTTTGTATATCGGATTGTCGAGATCCCGGACGTCCCACATGTAGGTGCGGGTTCCAATCAGCACATCGTCATTCAAAGCCGCGTACATCTCGTCCTGCTCGTCATTTGAGCCAACATAGTTGAAGTCGGGTGTGAACCAGCCCTGGTGGACGTATTCGCCGCCGGGGTAGGTCAGATTACCTGCCAGCATTTTCGGATCGCCGGGCTTGCTCATGTCGAAGATCGCAAACTGTTGCTCCATGAATGCCAGGCAAATTTCCTTGCCAAAATGCTCGAAGTCACCGCCGCGATACGTCGTGCACTGTGCGTCGTGTACCGCGCCGGGCAGACCACTGTTAAAGCAGCCGAGAAATTCCGGGTATAAGGGGTCGCCGCTCAGGTCCAGCATGTGGAATTCTGCGCCGCAGGTGTCTGAAGCAACCGCGGTCGCGAAGCCGGTTTCCTCATTGATCACAATATTGTGAGCCTCGTCGAAGCCGCCGTAGATCACGTAGTTCGTGAAGTTTTGCGGATCCAGCGGGTCGGCAGTCAGCAGTTGACGCAGGTCAAAAATCTGCAGACCGTGGACAAAGTCATCGACCTGTTCCGCGTGTTCGTCGTGCGAATGCGGGATAAGAGCCAGTTCGGGACTGAAGTCGCCGACCACATAAACGTGGTCGCTGTATACCTTGACATCGCGCCACAGGAAATTCGGCGTCGGGGCTGCCATGCAGCCGAGGAATTTCGGATCCGCCGGGTTCGTCACCTCGATGAAGGCAACCACGTCGGACAGGCCCTGCAAAGCAAACTCACGAAGATTGCCCGCGGCATCCTTAGTGGTCCAGCCCCACATATCAGAGCCGGTCATCGGCGTTGGTGTCTGGTCTGGGTTGTTTGGGTCCTGCGGCAGATTCCACGGGCTGTCCAGCGGATTGAGAAGATCGCAGAGCTCCTCAGACAGCTCGTAGCTCGGGACGACGGCCAGAAGATCGACGCCGTCGCAGGCGAATGCCCCCGCCGTGCCCGTGGTTTCGTTACAGGCAATTAAAGGGGTGGGGTCATCAGCTACAGCCTGCTTTGGAGCAATGAGCGCTGTCGCTACAACAGCAAGTGCTGCCCCGAAACTGGCAAATCGCAATACGCGGTGAGCTTGCAATGAAATCATCGGCCTTTCCCTCTTTGAGACTAGGTCGGACCGGCATGAAACTGGCGCTTGATGAGTAGTGACACCTGCGGTGTAACGATTGCGACGCTTTAAGCTGATAGCGACGTTCTTCACCAAAGGCAGTTTCCGGCGGTCGACGAGTTGGTTGTGACCGCGAAAGATACGGACCACGGCGGCTGCCGCAATAGGGTGGTTTCCTCAGTGGCGGCCGCGGGTATGCGCGAGCCTTGGAAGCTTAAATTCCTGATTTATAGGCATTAATGGCATTCTTCCTGCGCGGGAAATACACCTGGAATACGCTCAGGAATTTTGCCTATCTGACTCACAGTTGCTGCGGGAGCAACGCGATGGTCGCCGCTTTGCGCACGGCGAGAGCGGTCGAATTATCGAGCAAAAACCGCGATTTCGCCGCTTAGCATGCCGCCTGGTGCGAAAGTCATGAACCTGGCGTTAGCTGGGTCCCGGCGCAGCAGCCTGCGGCAAGCGTCTAATTGCTAACCCCAGAGTCCTGCATCTCTTTCTGCGACGCTGTCTCGCGCAGTGACTGCACCACGTTCGTGCGGATGGTCTCGTGCACGGCAGCGGCGATGCGCGAGTGATCCCAGGCCGAGTTGATCTTCAAGACGTTGGACATCAGCGTCGCGATGTAATGCGGATCGGATTCCTCGGCGCCTTCGACTATGGCGACCGAGTTCATCATGTTGCGGTCATTGCCCATGTACTTGTCGCAGCGGAAGCCTTCTTCGGGTTTGCAGGAATACAGCGAGCCGCTCTTGAAAAACACGGCCGCGTCTTTCAGTTCCGGCGCGTACGAATAACGGTAACGGCGCTTCGTCAGGTACATGTACTTCTTCATCTGCAGGCTGGACCATTCGTCAACGACGCGGCCCTGCTCGATACGAAACAGCAGGCGCGCCAATTCGCGCGGCGTTGCGAAGGAGATTCTGCCCGGCACTTTCTGCTTTGATAGCGTCGTCCAGAATGAACCCTGTTGGATATTGGCGGTATTGATGCCTGCCTGTTCCAGCGGTTCCGTTACGACCGCACGCGCCAATTCCGCAAGCTGCGTCTTCGGCGTGACCTTAAAGAAGTGCTCGCTTTCCTCGAAGCTCTTCGGGTACTCGGCACCGAAGTGGCGAATCAGCATCGCCTCGCGCCAGATGATCGAACCGGCGCCGTTCGCCGAAGCCGAGATCGCATGATCCAGCCATTCGCTCAGGCGAAACTCGTCACTTTGCTTGATGGTCGAGAACTGGTTGAACTGCAGCGTCTCGTTCCACTTCGGTACCGCGTGTATCTCGTTGCTGACCCAGGTGCCGGCCGGCGATACCGACTCGCGCAGCACGCGGGCGCGATCCTCAACGTCAGGAAACGCTTCGGCGAGCGCGTGAAACAGCGCCGCCATGCAGATCAGTTTGCCGACGCTGCCGGCGTTTTGTTTCAGGTCGGCGCGCAGGCCCGCCCAGCGGATCTGCTCCGGGTTGCTCATATCAACGAGCACCATGCCGTAGCTCGGGTCACGCTGCCGCAGGTTTTTGGCCAGGAACGCGGCAAGCTCCGGATCCTCGGCCTGTTCGTCAAAGTCCGGGCCATCGTAGTCAAGCAGCCGCAACCGGATGTCATCGCTGTGCCACAGCTGCCCGGGCGCAAGTTTGGCACCGGTGGGTGCTGCCTGCACAAGCAGGTATCCCTGCAGGCGGCGAATGCCTGAATCCTCCAGGCCGTCGAGCGGGTAGGCGCCGGCGACACCGCAGGCGAACATCAGTAGCAATGACAGTCTAGTTTTCAACAGTTCGATCCTCGTGGCCGGGGTCGTGATCCAATTCAACTTCTGGTTTGTTTCGATCTTCGTGGCCGGGGACTTGATCCGATGCAACTTCTGGTTTGTTTCGATCTTCGTGGCCGGGGACTTGATCCAATGCAATATCCAGCTCCTCCGGCAGCAGTTGTTGTGCGTCCGGCTGCAGTCGTCGCAACAGTGCATCTGCATTGCGGCTGGCTTTTTCTACCAGCGGTCGTATCTGGAACAAGGTCAGTTCACCTTCAACGAAACCAAACTCGATGTCCCACGGTCGCGGCACACCGTTTTCATCCAATGCCGGTTCGTACTTTGCGTTAACTTCTTCTGCCAGTGCACGGAGCTGCTCGATCTCGGCAGGCTGCAGCACGGTACCTGCGTCGGCAGGTAACCAGCCGACGCCGCTTGTTGTCGTTACGTTGCGCTGATAGGGCGACTTGGCATCGGAAATGAGTTCAATCGACTCATCGAGTATCACGATGCTCTCGGCAGCTTCACCGGCAACGGCGCCACCGACGCCCCATGCCGCTGATGCCGTCATGCCCGGCACATTGCGATCGAATACGTTACGCGTTACCAGCACACCTGACTTCGTCGACGGTACGCTCTTCATCAATAACACCGAGGCATAAATGCGCTCCGGGTTGGCGAGCACACTCGAACGCCAGGCCAGCGCACGCGGGCTCAACACTGACGACCAGACGCGCGGCACGGCAGTGAGCTGCGCTTCGAGGCCGACGACATTCGGCACCGTTTCGTTCAATCCGGCGCCCGTGAACTGCGGCAGGTCTTCTACATTGGTGTCGGAGCGGACGAATACACCGTACGTTCCCGGATCACCGAACAAGTCCTGCATCATGTCTACAAGCTGTTCGCGCGTGTCGTCCTGGATCGTGAGGCCCGCAATCGCGGTTCGTACGTTGGCAATCTCGGCATCGAATGCGGCTTCGTCGAGGCTGCCGTCAGCACGTCCCGCAAAGGCAGCGGCAATGCGCTGGTCCAGCCCGTTCGCCTGCAAATGGCGCGCATAGATGCCAAAAGGGATTGCGATAGCCGGGGCAACCCGGCCCGGAAACAGCCGATTCAACTCACCAAGGTTAGCCGCCTTGGGGCCGACGACCTTGCCGGACAGTTTTCTGCCCACTTTGGCAAGCGGCAGGACATCAGTCTCGCCGAGTTTCGGCAACGGTACTTTGATCTTCTCGTTGGCAACCGCTGTCTCGTTTGTGCGTGCCCGCAGAGCTTCGCGCACTTCGTCGTCAACCGACCGCAGCACGACGTTTCCTGCGGAATCGACAACCAGCAGAACTTCCTGCCCTTCGAGCGGCTTCAAAAGATCAATCGTCGGAAAGTCGATAGCAATATTCGGTATGCCAAAATTACGCGCCAGCAGCTGCACGTGCGACAGCGCGTTGCCTTCACCCAGTGTCAGGATGCCGGCGACCGGGGATAGCTCGGCAATCGTTTCCGGTAACGCCACAATATCTTTTGCGTTGAGTGTTGCGTGTTCCATCTCTTCTATTGTCGCGAAGATCCGCAGGGTGCCAACCGCGATGCCGGTGTTCAGCGCGAGCGCGGTACTAACGGGCGTGCCGGCAATTTCGACGACACTGCCGGACAGTTGATCCACATCCTGCGACAGCGTTTTCAGCACGCTGCCCAGCATCCACAGCGGCGAGCCGCGCAGGACATCGTCACTGAAGCGGGCGGCACGCGGATCGAGCGCGGTGTAGCGAATCAAAGGTTCTGCAAACGTGTAGCGCACGGTGCCCAGCGCCCAGCCCGGTGCGCGCTTCAGGCGTGCAATCGCGCGCCGGTAATCGGCGAAGGGCAGGCTGCCGTTCGCATCGACACTCAACCCTGCTTTCAGCATTGACCGTTCGCGAGCGGACAAAAGGCCCGAGCCGTAAGTGCAATCCAGCAGTGCGCTGCTCAGCTCGAAGAATTCCGCGCGCGTCGGTCTGGCCTCGGTGATGCTTCCGGTGTACGCAGTCTGAACGCTCGTCTCAATTTCCTGCATCGCATCCAGCAGCGCGAGTTTGCCGGCCGCACCGAGCTGACCGAAGACTGTCTCGCGACCGTCGGCGACCGCGCTGCACAAGGCGGGAATCTGTTGCTGCGCTGGAAGTTCGAGCGCTGCATTGACCCGGTTGCGCCATTGCCTGCCGGCTTCCGAGCGCTGCATGGCGGCAAGCGCATTGCGCACCCTCGACGCAACCCCGGCGGGGCCGTACAGCTGGTCCAGGTCATCGGCAAGTTGCGTCGCTACGCGCACGACGTCTACATCTTTCTGTCGCGCGGTCCAGCGTCGCAGGCGTTGCGAAATATCCTTGCCGGGCGTGCCATGGATCTCGGCGCGCCAGCGCTCTGCGGACGGTTCCAGTTCGGCGAGCTCGATAGCGGCGCGTCTCACGGTGCGGGCGAGGTCGGTGTCGTTACCGTGCGGAATCACGCGCGCGGCTTCCCGCACCAGCAGGAAATTACCGTGCGACCAGTCTTCGGCCTGCAAGACCTGCTGCAACAGTTCGCGTCCTGCCGCTTCCTCATCTTCTATCTGTACACGGCCGCGATAGCCCTGCGCCCGGCGCAGCACCCAGCCGTCGTCGATGTCGATCAGGTAACGCTCCAGCGGCAGCTCCCGCAGCCGCACGTGGCGCGGGTCGGCGTCAAAAAGCTCGTCAAAAGACAAAGCCGCAAAAACCGTGCCGACCGACCAGCCGAGCTCGGCCAGCCGCTGGCGAGCTGCAGAATACTCGCCGTGCTGGCGGCCGCCGCCGCGTTCAGTGCAGGCATAAGCGACCGGCGCCTGTACCGTACCGTCATTGCAGAACCAGCGAATCCTGCTGTAGGGGCCACGCTGGCTTTCGGCCATTTCCTGTACAATCCGCTTCCCCTCGGCCAGGGCCTCTGGCGTTGGCTGGTCAAGCGGGCCCGCAAAAGTCGTTGCGAAAGCCAAACACAGCGTAAGGCAGGTCCAGAGCGCAGACATTTTCGCGCGCAGAGTTTTTTGATGAGCGGTAAAGCAGAAAATCATACGGAGTACTCGAAGTTTGAGCGGGTATTGCGAATTTTTGCCGACGTGCAGCCGCGCGAGGGTCTTACCTGCCTGATCCTGATTGGGAATATTTTTCTCGTACTGGCTGCGTTTTATCTTATCAAACCCGTACGTGAAGGCTGGCTGGCTGTTACGGATATTTCCGGTTTCACGAAACTGGAAGTCAAAGCTTACTCTGCGTTCGCACAAAGCATCATGCTATTTGCGATTCTGCCAGTGTATGCGCGGTTTGCCGCGAAATGGCCGCGGCGTGCACTGATCAATCGGGTTGGCGGTGCATTCGCCGTTGCGCTGGTGGCCTTCTGGTTGAGCCAGCCGGGCATGTTGCTGGGTAATTCACCGGTGTTCGGTATCCTGTTCTACCTGTTCGTGGGCATTTTCAGCGTGACGCTCGTCGCACAATTCTGGGCGTTCACCACGGACCTGTATGGCGCCGAGCGCGGCGCACGGCTGTTCCCGGTTGTCGCTATTGGCGCTGCATTGGGGTCGACACTCGGCTCCTGGCTTGGTCAGCAACTGGTTAAATTGCAGTCCATCGAAGCCTTCGACCTGATCCTCGTCTCACTCGTTCCGCTGGGGTTTGCCCTCATTCTGGCAGGCTGGGCCGATCGCCGCGGCACTTACGGTGACCCCTCAAGCTGGACGACGGATCGCTGGGAAGAACCGGCCGCGCCGCACAATGAAGGTCCCTACGCAATGATCCTGCGCTACCGCTACCTGACGGCTACGGCGGCGATGATTATCGTGTTCTCCTGGGTCGTCACGAGCGGTGACAACATCCTGTTCGGCATCGTGCAACAGCAGCTCGCCGACGACTTTGTCGATCTGTCGTCAGACCCGGTTGCTTTCGGCAATGCGATGCGCGAAGCAACCACTGTGTTCTACAGTGACCTGTACTTCTGGATCAACCTGATCACGCTGGTACTCCAGGCCTTTGTCGTTTCACGGATCCTGAGCGCCGGCGGCATGCAGGCGCTCTTGTACGTGACGCCGTTTATCTCGCTGGCGGCCTACGCCTCTATGGTGTTTGCGCCAATCCTTGGCCTGATCAAGGTATTAAAGGTCGCCGAGAACTCGAGCACCCTGTCGATTCACAACACCGCACGACAAATGCTGTGGCTGCCTACCACCAAGGAAATGCTCTACCAGGCCAAACCGACGATCGACACGCTCTGCGTCCGTCTCGGCGATGGCCTGGCCGCAATGACAATTCTCATAGGCACAAGATTTTTTGAATTGAGTAACACGGGCTTTGTCATAGTGAATATCGGCCTGGTGCTGATATGGCTTATGCTCAGCACCTACCTGCAACGAGAACACAAACGCTGGACCAAAACTGCGGCGGTCCCCCTGCCCCGCGCCGTAACTTAACCTTTTCAAGGCGAGCTGCTTATGCGCAAGCTATTCAATGTAGTCGTTTTGTTATTTGTCTGTCATGCCGCGTCGTCTGCCACGACCTGGTCGCCACTGTATGAGAATGTTGATCCCGAGTTGCAGGCACAGCTCGAGAAACGCCTGAATCAGAATCCGGAATGGGCGAAGCTGATTCGCCGCAAGAAAATGTCCATCGGACTTATCGATATGAGTTCGACGCGGCCGCGTTTTGCTCGGGTGAACGGCAATCACATGATGTATGCCGCGAGCCTGCCGAAGATTGCCATCCTGCTGGCTGTGTACGCGTCCTTCGAAGACGGTTCGCTTGAAGAAACTGACGCCGTGCACGAGCAGCTCGCCAATATGATTCGCGTTTCAAGCAACTCGGCGGCCACACAGCTGATCGATCTCGTCGGCATGGAAAAGATCCAGAGGATTCTGATGGATCCTAAGTTTGGCCTGTACGATGAAGAACGTGGGGGCGGCCTGTGGGTGGGCAAGCGCTATGCCAGCGCAGGGCCACGCAAAGGCGATCCAAAATACAATATTTCGCACGGCGCGACTGCCACGCAGGTTTGCCGTTTCTTCTACCTCCTCTCGACGGGGCGCCTGATCAACGCGCAACGATCTGCACAGATGCTGGAAGATCTTTCCGAT
>JBATFU010000141.1:0-14883 GCA_049665065.1 Woeseia sp.
CTGTAGGCAAGTGCGTCGTCCGTCGCCATGCCGGAAACAGACTCCGTTAACAGTGAAGCCGAGGCCATCGAAATGGCACAGCCGGAACCTTCAAACGCAACGTCGTCTATTTTGCCGTCGTTTTTCACGCGCAGGTAGAGATGCAGCTTGTCGCCACAAAGCGGATTAATGCCGTCTGCACTGTGAGAGAAGTCGTCGGGTTTGCCGAAATGGCGCGGGCTGCGCGCGTGATCGAGAATCAGCTCGCGATACAGTTCGCGCAGTTCATCAGTGGTGGTGACGGCGTTGCTCATCATCTGAACAATTCGGTTGCTTTGCCAAGTGCGACGATAAGACGATCGATGTCATCGCGGTTGTTGTACATGCCGAGCGATGCGCGCGCGGTGCCTGGCACATCGAAAAACTCCATGACCGGCATGGCACAGTGGTGGCCTGTGCGAATCGCAACCCCCTGGTGATCGAGAATGGTGCCGAGATCGTGTGGATGAATTTCGTCGATGAGGAACGATTGCACGCTCGCCTTGTTTTCTGCGGTGCCATAAAGGCGGATTCCGTCGATTTCTGCGAGGCTTGCAGTCAGGTACTCAAGCAACCCGGCTTCGTGTGCCGCAATATTGTCCATGCCGAACTGCCGCAGGTAGCGCACCGTGGCGCCAAGGCCCGCAACACCCGAGATATTCGGTGTGCCGGCTTCGAACTTGTAAGGTAATTCGTTGTAAACGGTGCCGCTGAAGCGTACCTCCAGGATCATGTCGCCGCCGCCTTTCCACGGTGGCATGGCAGCAAGCAGCCGCTCCTTGCCATACAGAACGCCAATGCCGGTAGGCCCGAACATCTTGTGCCCGGACAGTGCGTAGAAATCGGCGTCGAGTGCCTGCATGTCAAGCGCCAGGTGAGGCGCTGCCTGCGCACCGTCGACCAGCACCTTGATGTCGCGTGCGTGAGCGGTGCGGATGACATCCTGCAGCGGTTGCACGGTACCCAGCGCATTCGAGACGTGCGAAATTGCCAACAGCGCTACGCGTTCGTCCAGCAACGCGTACAGCTCGTCCAGCAGGATTTCACCACGCCCATTAATTGGCGCGACGACCAGCTCAGCACCGGTCTGCTCGCAGACGAGCTGCCACGGGACAATGTTCGAATGGTGTTCAAGATGGCTGATAACGATGCGTCGGCCCTTGCCGAGTCTCGGTCGACAGTAGCTTTGAGCAACGAGGTTAATGCCGTCCGTCGTGCCGCTTGTGAAAATAATCTCACTGCGGCTGTTCGCGTTCATGAATTCGGTAATGTCGTCGCGCGCCCCTTCATAGGCATCTGTCGCACGATGGCTAAGGGTGTGCACACCACGGTGTACGTTCGCGTGATCGTGGCGCTGGTAATCCGCAACAGCGTCGATAACGACTGCGGGCATTTGCGAAGAGGCCGCGCTGTCCAGGTAAACGAGCGGGTGCCCGTTGACCTGCTGTGCCAGCGCCGGAAAATCGTCGCGACAGGATGCGACGTTGCGCAAAGTCGCGGTGGCTTCTTTTCTGGGCGGCGCGCTGCTCATGCCGTTGGAACTCGCAGTAATTGATCAAGGCGTGCGTCAATGAGCGCTTCGATGTGCTCATGCAGAGCGACGATTGGCAGCTTGGACAGGACCTGCGCCGCAAACGCGCGGGTCAGCATGTGGGCAGCCTGCTCACGATCAAGCCCGCGAGACTGCATATAGAAAATGGCTGCCTCGTCGAGTTCGCCGACGGTCGCGCCGTGCGCACACTTGACATCGTCAGCGTAGATCTCAAGTTCGGGCTTCGTGTCGACTTCCGCCCGGGCCGAGAGCAGCAGGTTGTGATTCGCCTGCTCGGCATCCGTGCCATCCGCGCCCTTGTGCACGATAGCTTTGCCATTGAACACGCAGCGCGCACGGTCGTTCAGAATGCCGCGGTATTCTTCGCGGCTTGCCGCCGGACCCACCCGGTGATCGACGCGCGTGTGGTTGTCGATGTACTGCTCGCCGTCAGCAAGGTACAAACCGTTCATATGCACTTCGGCGCCTGCTCCGCGGATATCCGCAACGATGTCATTGCGTATGAGACCGCCGCCCAGATCGAATGCGGCATGTGCCAGGAACGAGTCGCGTTGCAGCGTCGCCGCCAGTTTACCCGTCTGCACGTGTTTTCGGTTGCGTTGCTGTAACCGCACCATGCTTGCCCGCGCGCCCTGCGCCAGGTTCAGCTGGACGACGGTGTTGGCAAAATGTTCGGTGTCGCCGCCGGCGACGTGATACTCGATGATCTCGACCGATGCATTCTCCGCAACGTCGATAACGACACGGCTCTGGCTTGCGGCGCTGGCACCGTCGTGCATAAAAATCGCGAGCGGCTTAGCGGCCTTGATGTTGGCCGGTATCCTGATGTGCAGGCCGTCGCGGATCAGAGCCGCGTTCAAGGTATCGAGCGGTCCATCAACAACAACTTCAGATGCCTCGTCGCGCAGGCGCGTGATCCGCGCCGAATTGCCAAGCTGTTGTTGCACCTTATGCAACGACACTTCGTCAACCAGGCCGTCTGCCAGTACCAGGCAGTGCGCGTCGATTTCCGGCATTGCAGGAGGGGCAGGCTCAGGTGTCGGGGCAACGCTATCGACAACCGCGCGCAGCCAGTTATTACTCAGCTCAACGGCAGACGACAGGTTCGTGTAGCGCCAGTCTTCGTCCTTGCTGGTCGGGAAGCCGTGCTTCTGTGCGTCGGCCAGGTGTGATTGCCGCAGGGCGCGCAGGCCGTCAGCCGGCATCCTGGCCTCTGCCGCGGTCAACAGGTCGGACTGGAAGACGGCCTTGCTCATGCGGTCGCCACCTCGCGAACCCATTCGTAGCCCTGCGCTTCCAGTTTCAGCGCAAGCTCCTTGTCTCCGGACTGCACGATGCGGCCTTCGGACAGCACGTGAACATAGTCGGGTTCGATGTAATCGAGCAGGCGCTGGTAATGCGTGACGAGAATGATGGCGCGCTCCGGGTCGCGCAACGAGTTGACGCCGCCGGCGACGGCTCGCAGTGCATCGATGTCCAGTCCGGAATCCGTTTCGTCGAGAATGGCGAGTGCGGGTTCCAGCATTGCCATCTGCAATATTTCGTTGCGCTTCTTTTCGCCGCCCGAAAAGCCTTCGTTGACACCGCGGTGCAGGAAGCGTTTGTCCATGTCGAGTAGCTGCATTTTTTGTTTTGCAAGCTGCATGAACTCAAACGCGTCGATCTCCGGCAGGCCCTGATGCTTGCGACGCGCGTTCAGCGCGGCTTTCAGGAGATAAGCATTATTCACGCCCGGAATTTCGACCGGGTACTGGAAGCCCAGGAAAATGCCTTCCCGCGCACGTTCTTCGGGTTCGAGCTGCAGCAGATCCTTGCCGTTGAACAGTACGCTCCCGCTCGAAACTTCGTAGTTCGGGTGTCCCGCAACCACTTGTGCAAAGGTGCTTTTGCCGGAGCCGTTCGGGCCCATGATCGCATGCACTTCGCCGGCTTTTACCTTGAGCGAAATCCCTTTCAGAATTTCCGTGTCGCCGATGCGGGCATAGAGGTCTGTTACTTCCAACATTGCTTTGGTATCCATTGTGATTAGCCGACGGCGCCTTCGAGACTTACGTTCAGCAGTGCCTGTGCCTCAACGGCAAATTCCATCGGCAGTTCCTTGAAGACTTCCTTGCAGAAGCCGTTAACAATCATGTTGACCGCGTCTTCTTCGGAGATGCCACGCTGGCGGCAGTAAAACAGCTGGTTCTCGGAAATCTTCGAGGTGGTTGCCTCGTGTTCGATCTTCGCGCTCGGGTTGCGAATTTCCATATAGGGGAACGTGTGCGCGCCGCATTCCTTGCCAATCAGCAATGAATCGCAC
This sequence comes from Woeseia sp., assembly GCA_049665065.1. Taxonomy (GTDB): domain Bacteria; phylum Pseudomonadota; class Gammaproteobacteria; order Steroidobacterales; family Woeseiaceae; genus Woeseia. The sequence goes on from JBATFU010000141.1 coordinate 3,873, forward strand.
TGCGTGTGATTGCGCGCATTCTCCGCCTGCGGCATGACGCGCACGAGTCCGCGGTAGGCGTTCTGTGCCCGACCGGCGGAAATCCCTTTCGAGACGATTGTGCTGCGGCTGTTCTTGCCGATATGAATCATCTTCGTGCCGGTGTCGGCCTGCTGCATGTTGTTTGCCACCGCCACCGAGTAAAATTCGCCCACGGAGTTCTCACCGCGCAGAATGCAGCTCGGGTACTTCCAGGTGATCGCGGAGCCGGTTTCGACCTGCGTCCAGGAGATTTTCGAGTTGTCGCCGCGACAGTCGCCGCGCTTGGTGACGAAGTTGTAGATGCCGCCTTTACCGTTTTCGTCACCGGGGTACCAGTTTTGCACGGTGGAGTACTTGATCTGTGCATCCTTCAGCGCTACCAGTTCGACGACCGCGGCATGCAGCTGGTTCTCGTCGCGCATCGGCGCGGTGCAGCCTTCCAGGTAGCTCACGTGGCTGCCTTCTTCGGCAACGATCAGCGTGCGCTCGAACTGACCGGTGTTCGCGGCATTGATGCGGAAGTACGTTGATAACTCCATCGGGCAGCGCACGCCTTTCGGGATGTAGACGAACGAGCCGTCGCTGAAGACTGCGGAGTTCAGGGTTGCAAAATAATTGTCGCGGTACGGCACAACGCTGCCGAGGTATTTCTGCACGATCTCCGGGTGATTCAGCACTGCTTCCGAGAACGAGCAAAAAATAACACCGGCTTCGGCCAGCTTGGCCTTGAACGTTGTTGCAACAGACACGCTGTCAAACACGGCGTCTACCGCGACACCGGCGAGGCGTGCGCGCTCATGCAGCGGAATGCCGAGTTTGTCGTAGGTCTCAAGCAGCTTCGGATCAACCTCGTCCAGACTTTTCGGCCGGTCGGCATCGGACTTCGGCGCTGAAAAGTACGAGATCGCCTGGTAGTCGATTTTCGGGTAGTGCACGTGCGCCCAGCTTGGCTCCGCCATCGTCAGCCAGTGGCGAAACGCTTTCAGCCGCCATTCCAGCATGAATTCGGGCTCGTTCTTGCGCGCGGAGATGGCGCGCACGACGTCTTCGTTCAGGCCGGGCGGCAGGCTGTCCGACTCGATATCGGTGATAAAGCCATGCCGGTAACGGCGATTGACGAGGGACTCAATTTCGCTGGGTTCTGTGGACACTATTTCATCTTCCGTTCGACACTAATGGGGGTGCCGGCAAAATTAAAAAGCGGGGTCGGGGCGTTGGCACGTTTCAGGTCGTCCAGGCTGATTTCCTGCAAAGCTCGCCGAATGCCAACGTTGATGCGTTGCCAGGCACTGCCGACATTGCAGACGGCTTCCAAGCCGCAATGGCTGTCTTCGCCGCTGCATTCGGTAATTGAGACCGGTCCCTCGAGCGCGTCGATGACATCGGCAGCGCTGATCCGGGCAGCTTCGCGGGACAGCCGGTAACCGCCCTGAGCGCCGCGCGTCGAGATGACAAGGCCGGCTTTTGCCAGACTCTTCAGGAGTTTGCTTACCGTGGGCAAGCCAACGCCCGTGGCGCTGGCGATGTCGGGCGCGCTGGCATAGCCGCCCTCGACCTGCGCGAGGTGCCCCAGCACGACGGTCCCGTAGTCGGTCAACTTGCTGATTCGCAACATTGAAAGCTCCAGCCTCGAAAAGCGGACTATTTTAGTCCTATTTGATCGGTGTGACCAGCCCCGGGGCGGCTTTCGGCGGTTATCAGCCGATGATTTTTGCTATGCTACGCCGTCCAAAAGGGCAGCCTTACGCTGTCGCCCGCCCAAACAAAACGACTAACGAAACCTGGAGACTGGTGCATGGATCTCAAACAACTCAACGCGGTCGCAAAAGCGATGACTGGCAAGAACAAAGGCATCCTCGCCGCCGACGAGAGTGGCGGCACGATCAAAAAGCGTGTTGACTCGATCAAAACCGAATCGACCGAGGAATCCCGGCGCCGTTACCGGGAAATGCTGTTTACGACGCCTGGCGCCGCGGACTACATCGGTGGCGTGATTTTGTTTGACGAGACCATTCGGCAGAAGACGAGTGACGGCGTGCCGTTCCCGAAGTACCTCGCCAACCTGGGCATGATTCCCGGCATCAAGGTCGATAAAGGCGCCCACGACCTGCCCGGATTCCCCGGCGAAAAAATTACTGAAGGACTGGACGGCCTGCCGGAGCGCATGGCGGAGTACTTTGAGCTGGGTGCGCGCTTTGCGAAGTGGCGTGCCGTCATCAATATCGGCAAAGGCATTCCAAGTGATTTCTGCCTGCGCGCCAATGCACATGCGCTGGCCCGCTATGCCGCTATCTGCCAGCACGCGAACATCGTGCCAATCGTCGAGCCGGAAGTAATCATGGACGGTGACCACAGCATCAAGCGCTGCGAAGAGGTGACGAGTGCCGCACTGGATCACCTGTTTGCGGAACTCGAAGCGCACAAAGTGGCGCTTGAAGGGATTGTGTTGAAACCGAACATGGTGATCTCCGGCACAGAAGCAGCGAATCGCGCCGGGCCGCAGGAAGTGGCTGACGCAACGCTGCGTTGCCTGAAAGCCCATGTGCCGGCCGCTGTCCCGGGCATCGCGTTCCTGTCCGGTGGCCAGAGCTCGGAAGAGGCGACCGAGCACCTGAGCCTGATGAATGCAGCCGGCAAGCTGCCCTGGGAGCTGTCGTTCTCTTACGGTCGCGCACTGCAGGCAGCATCGCTTGATGCCTGGCGCGGCAAGGAAGAAAACTACAAGGCCGGCCAGGACGCATTCGCCAAGCGCGCGAAACTCAACAGCCTCGCGCACCAGGGCAAGTACGACAGCTCCATGGAGGCTGCGGCCTGATAAGACGCCTTTAAACGGGCGTGTCGCAGGTTTCCTGAAATGGCTAATTCATCCGATCCGATCATCGAGATCCGCGATCTCGATTACACGCGCGGGCAGAAAAGAATATTCAAAGGCCTGAATATTTCCATCGCGCGTGGCCAGGTTACAGCCATCATGGGACCGAGTGGTACCGGCAAGACCACGCTGCTGCGCCTGATTACACGCCAGCTTGTTCCGGAACGTGGCTGCATCCTCGTTGACGGCGTGAATATTGCGAAACTCAAAGAGTCGGAACTGTTCGAGCTGCGCAAGCGTTTCGGCATGCTGTTTCAGAACGGCGCATTGCTGACGGATCTGAGCGTTTTCGAGAATGTCGCGTTCCCGCTTCGCGAGCACACGCGGCTGACCAATCGCCTGATTCGTCACATCGTGCTGACCAAGTTGCATGCGGTGGGCCTGCGCGGTGCGGCCGACATGATGCCGTCGCAATTGTCCGGCGGCATGGCGCGGCGGGTAGCGCTGGCACGCGCCATGGTGATGGACCCGGAAATCCTGATCTATGACGAACCGTTTGTCGGTCTCGACCCGATCTCGATGGGCGTTATCGTGCGCCTCGTGCGCAAGATGAATGATGCGCTCGGCATCTCCAGCATTATCGTCAGCCACGACGTGCAGGAAGTCTCGACCGTCGCGGATGTCAGCTACCTGATATCGGACGGCAAGGTTGCGGCGTCCGGCAGCCCCGATGAACTCAGCAATACGCCGTCTGAGCTCGTGCGCCAGTTCATGCACGGCATGGCCGACGGTCCCGTGGCGTTTCATTACTCTGCACCGAATTATGCCGAGCAATTGCTCGGCCGCGACGCGGACTAGGGCGACAGCATGTTCCGCGAAATTTACTACCAGTTTCTGGATTTCCTGCGCACGTTCGGTGCGCTGAATATATTCTTCCTGCGCCTGCTGAAAAACACGCCGACCGTCGTGTTTCGGCGCGGTCGGCTGGTCGTGCACCAGGTCTACAACGCCGGCGCGCTGTCGCTCGTCATCATCATGATTTGCGGCTTCTTTGTTGGCGGTGTGCTCGGTCTGCAGGGGTACTCGAACCTCGCGCGTTTTAATGCGGAAGACTCCGTCGGCACCTTTGCCGCATTCTCGCTCTTGAAGGAGCTCGGGCCAGTCATCACCGCCTTGCTGTTTGCCGGGCGTGCCGGCACGGCGCTCGCCTCAGAAATCGGCCTTATGCGGGCCACTGACCAGCTGTCCGCGATGGAGATGATGGCGACGAACCCGGTGCGCCGTGTGCTCGTGCCGCGTTTCCTGGGCGGGGTGATTTCGATGCCGTTGCTGGCCGCGGTGTTCAGCGTTGTGGGCCTGTTTGGTGCACATATTGTTGGCGTTAACCTGCTCGGCGTTGATTCCGGGGCGTTCTGGCAACAAATTCAGAACTCTATCGACAAGGCCGATGTCTACGAGGGCATCATCAAGAGCTTTGTGTTCGGCGTGGTGGCCAGTTTGCTGGCAGTGTGGGAGGGCTACAATGCCATCCCGACCGCTGAAGGTGTCGGTCGCGCCACGACGCGTACGGTCGTGATTACCGCCATCTGCGTGTTGATACTCGACTTCATGATTACGGCTTTAGCTATCTAGGGTGTAAATACCCGTAAGGATTGACAATGCAACAGACTCGATCAGTGGAACTGGGTACCGGATTATTTGTCTTGCTGGGAGTGGGAGCGCTTTTCTTCCTGACCACGCAAACGACAGGCAGTGACGCGTTCTCCGGTCGTGAGACTTTTAAAGTTACGGCTCGCTTCGAGAATGTCGGCAGTCTGAAGACGCGAGCGCCCGTTGCGATGTCGGGCGTGACCATCGGCCGGGTTACCGATGTGCGCTTTGATCCCAAGCGCCTGAACGCGGAAGTGACCTTCGAAATCGACAAGAGATACGGCGAGATTCCGGATGATTCTGACGCCAGTATCCTGACCTCTGGCCTGCTGGGCAGTCAGTACCTCGGTCTTGCGCCGGGTGGTTCTGACATGTACCTGAAGGACGGTAGCGAGATTCAGTTTACGCAATCCGCCGTCGTCCTTGAAAACCTTATCAGCAAGTATCTGTTTAGCAGTGGTGGTAAAAATGAATAGCAGCGTGTCCAACTATGGACTGATTCGTAAAATGGTACTGATCGCGGCGATCGGCATGTTCGTGGCTGTGGCTGCGTTCGCAGACTCGCCCGTCACTGTTATCGAAGAGGGTGCCAAAGAGCTCGGTCAAAAGATCGATGGGCGGCGGGATGAGCTGCGTAACGACAGGAAGACGCTGTATGCGTTGATTGATGAAATGCTGCTGCCACGTTTCGACCGCGAGTACGCGGCGCGGCTGGTGCTCGGTCGCCACTGGCGCGATGCAAGTGACGAACAAAAGAAGCGTTTCATTGAGGCATTCTATCGCGCATTACTGCATCGCTATGCCGATGGTGTACTCGACTACGATCAGAACAGGGTCGAGATCATGCCGTATCGTGGCGACGACAGCGAAGACCGCACAACGGTGCAAACCACCGTAACCCTGGACGACGGCACGAAGGTGCCGGTGAACTATGCGCTGGTGCGACGCGATCAGGGCTGGCTGATGTTCGATGTCACGATCGAAGGCATCTCCTACGTTCGTAATTTTCGCGCGGAGATGAATTCCGAAATTCAGGCAAAAGGCCTCGAGGCCGTGATCAAGCGCCTGGAAGCCGAGGCAAGCGCCGCCGACTCGTCATGAGTGACTACGAGTTCAAGGATCTAGGCGACGGCCATTTCTCCCTGTCAGGAGCGATGGGCTTTGCCACGGCCGACCAGATCCTGAAGGAAAGCGAAAAGTATTTCGAAGAACACACGCGCCTGGAGGTGGATCTCGAGGGTGTCACTGAAACCGACTCGGCGGGGCTTGCGCTGCTGCTGGAATGGATTACCTGGGCGAATCACACGGTGCGCGAAATCCGCTTCAAGAATACGCCTGAGAAAATCACCGCGATTGCGCGCACCACGGAAGTCGAAGGGCTTCTGAAGCGCGGCGAACGCTGGTCAGGTTTTATCGAAGCGCCCGGTGCTGAAGAGGCGTCGGCCTGACGCCCTGAATCTATTCTTCCAGCAGGTCGTCGTAAAAATCATCTTCGACAGGCGGGTTGCCGTCATGAATCTTGTAGTTGCGGTTCTGCAGGTAAGATTCGCGCAGCGTGATGTACGGGTCATTCGAATTCTCGAGAAAGCCCTCCGCATTTAACAAGCGGGCTCGCGTATCGATAATGTTGAGGACCCGCAGCTTGTCCTTGACCGACGAATTCTCGTACCAGAACAGCGGATTGCTCGCAAAATCGAACGGCTTCGCCAGTGTGTCGCGCAGCGTGCTTGGGCCTAACATCGGGAGCACCAGATAAGGGCCAGACCCGGCACCCCACACCGCGAACGTCTGGCCAAAATCTTCATCGTGCTTTGGCAGTCCCATTGGAGCGGCAATATCGAACAGGCCGCCAATGCCAAGCGTGCTGTTAAACACGAATCGGCCGAGGTCACTCAGGCCTGCGCCCGGTTTGCCTTGCAGCGTGTTATTCAGTGCCACGGCAGGCGTGCCGAGATTCTCGAAAAAATTGCTGATGCCACGGCGTGCAAACGCAGGGAGCACTGCACGATAAGCTTTCGCGAGCGGCTTCAGTGTCGCTTTGTCTACGGTCGTGTTGAAGCTGTCGATGCGACGGTTCAACGGCTCCCAGGGATCAGCGGGCGAGCGCTGTTCAGGCGGTGCCACAGAGCCGCTCGTCGCGCAGGCAGCGAGCAACGCGGTGCAGGTGAATGCGACCAGAAGACTTTTCGTCGATTGCTTTTTCATGGCGAGGCCTGCTTTGCGCCCTGCGGTGCTGGCGCAGGCTGCGGTTAAGGGTGCTACTACGATCGTGCCTGACGAGAACGACGCATCTGCTGCAATTGTTCTTCCGTCATGTAGCCCTGCACGTGGTCGATGCGTGCTTCAAAGCGGATGCGCTGGATCTCCTGAAGTTCCGGAACGGCCAGCGCCTGCCGCAACAGGTTTACGCCGCCCACGAGGTCGCCAATCATAAAACGATACTCGGCCATGTAATAGAGCGATTCAGCGGTATCGCCGGCCTCGTTGGCGGCTCGGGCAATAAGTCGCACCTGCTCCGGCGTCGGCGGCTCGTTATTCAGCATGTCGAGGAGCAAAGCATGCGCGCGCTTGGCCTCGCCGAGTTGCAGCAGGCCCTCGGCGTAATGAATGACGAGCGGCAGATTGCGTGGAAACAGCGCAACCGCGCGTTCGAATGTGGCCGTAGCGCTGGCAATATCCTCGCGCCCAAGCTGCGCCTGGCCCAGGCCGATGTGATAGGCAATCACGTCCTGATCGTTGTCGACCAGCTCCTCAAAAATCGGCAGGGCGTCGTTGTAGCGATTGGCTCGCAGGTAGGCTAATGCCCGCCCGTAGCGATCCGCGTCAGACTGATCCGCGTAGTCCTGCCGTTCGTAAAAGCTGATGGCCTGACCCGCGCGCTCGAAGCTCTTGACCATCGCACGGGCTTTCGCGATGCCATAGCCGCGGCTGTCTTCCGTGCGCACGGACGGGAAGTCGCGTGACCGGCCGCGCGCTTCGGCAATTCGCGTGCTGGTGACGGGGTGGGTCCGCAGAAACTCGGGAACGCGCAGTTCGGCGGGGCGCGCATCGCGCGAAATCACCTCGAAAAAAGACGCCATGCCGTCGGGATTGAAGCCGGCCTGCGCCAGCGCAGTGATGCCGACGCGGTCCGCTTCGTATTCATTGGCTCTCGTGAAATTGATTTGCTGCTGAATCGCGTTGCCCTGTGCGACCGCGATGGCGCCCTGCATAACGTCACTGCTGCCACCAGCGGCGCCGGCCAGGATCGCGCCGAGCATGATGGCGGTATTGACGATGCTCTGGCGCTGGTTGGCGTGTATCGCCCTGGCAATGTGCCGTTGCGTTACGTGCGCCACCTCGTGCGCCAGCACGCCAGCGAGTTCGTCCTCGCTGCGGGTTGCCTGCAACAGGCCCGTATGCACGCCGATGTAGCCGCCGGGCAGGGCGAACGCATTGATCGCCGGATCTTCGACGACGAAGAAACTGAACTGGTATTCGCCATCGCTCGCCTGTGCCGCAATGCGGTAACCGATTTCGTTGATGTATTCGTTGAGCAGGGGGTCTTCGACGACCTGCCCGGTTGCGCGCAGCTGCGCCATGATCGCGGCGCCAAGCTGGGCTTCCGCGGATTTCGGCAGGACGGCATCGGCAGGGCTGCCGATATCCGGCAGACTGACCTTCTCGCCCGCTGCCAGCAGCTGGCCGCTGCCAGCGACCAGCAGCAAAAAGAGCAAAGCGCAGGTTTTCCTGAGTTGATTAATCACATAGACGGCCGGTGAAAGGACACAGGAATGGACTCGCCCGCATGAGCAGTGTTCCCGGCTTTGCCGACAAGCGCTTCGCCTGGCGCGCGCTGCGACCTCGTTTCGTTCGAGATATCATCTATAAGCATCTGTATTAACAGTATTATTGCCTATAAATTCTTCAGGGTGTCGAGCACCGCCTCGGCATGCCCCTTGACGGCAACCTTGCGCCACTCGGCACGCAGCTTGCCGTTCTCATCAATCAGGAAAGTGCTGCGCTCAATGCCCATATGCTTCCTGCCGTACAGGTTTTTCTCTTTTATGACGTCGAATTTGCGGCAAACGGTTTCGTCTTCGTCGGCCAGCAGGTCGAAGGGAAACTTGTGCTTCGCTTTGAACTTCTCGTGGCTTGCGAGGCTGTCGCGTGAGACGCCGACAACAATCGCGTTCTGCCGTTTGAATTTCGGGTAGAGATCTCGAAAGGCCTGGCCTTCCGTTGTGCAGCCCGGGGTCGCGTCCTTTGGATAGAAGTACACGATGACGTGCTTGCCACGCTGGGCTTTCAGCTGGAAGGTCTGGTCGCCGGTTGCGGCGCATTTGAAGTCGCTGACGACACGGTTTAGTTGCGGAGCGGTCACGCTGAAATCCTCCTGCGAAGAATCCTGAGAGTGTGGTGTGGATATAGCTAGGACTTGACCGGTTCGATCAGGCCATCGAGATTCAGCTGGTCGCACATTTCGAGAAATTCTTCACGGAGCTGTGACAGGTGAATCGTCGCGGGGACGTTGATGTTCATTTGCACCGCAAACATCGGCGAGCCGGTGTGCGCCGCGGCGTAGCTGCGCGTAGCCATATCGGCAATCTCGATTTTGCGGCTGGCGAAGAAATGCGCCAGCTGGAACACGATGCCGGGCTGGTCGAGTGCAACGACATCGACCGCGTACGGCATGCTTTTTTCGGCGTGCTCGCGAGCGGCAGTCTTCTTGATGGAGATCGTCAGGCCGCGCTCTTCGCCGAGTTTATCGAGACTCGACTCGAGTTTGCCGAGCGTGTGCCAGTTGCCGGAGACCAGCAGCAGCATCGCGAATTCGGTACCGAGGGCTGTCATGCGGCTTTCTTCGATATTGCCGCCGCAGTCGAGTATGACCTTCGACAGGTCATTAACAACGCCTGGCCGGTCGGTACCAATCGCTGATAAAACAATAAGTTGAGTCATTTTTATCTATTAAATTCTAGTTAAGGCAGGTAGCTCTGCAGCCGCGTACCCGTGCGGCTTGCCAGCGCCGGGGGTGAACAGTACCATCGCCGCCTGATTTCTGGCGAGGAGTTCTTGTGTTCACTGGCAGCCTGGTGGCTTTGGTCACCCCGTTTGATGCGGACAACCGCGTGGATTTCGCTGCCGTAGAACGCCTCATTGAGTTTCACGTCGGGGAGGGCAGCAGCGGACTCGTCGTGGCGGGCACCACTGGCGAATCGGCAACCCTGAAAAAAGGCGAGCATGCGGCGCTGATCCGTCACGTCGCCGAGTGCGCCGCCGGGCGTCTGCCTGTGATTGCCGGTACGGGATCGAACTCAACGTCGCAGACCATCGACCTGTCGCTGGAAGTTGCTGATTGCGGCATCGATGCCTACCTGATGGTCGTGCCGTACTACAACAAGCCCGTGCAGGAAGGCATGTTTCAGCATTTCACGGCTATCGCCAATGAAGTCGACAAACCGATCATGCTGTACAACGTGCCGGGCCGTACGGTCGCAGACATGCTGCCGGAGACCGTGGCCCGCCTGGCGAAGCATCCGCGTATCTTCGGTCTCAAGGAAGCGACAGGCGATCTGCAGCGCCTGCAGGAAATCAAAGCCCTGGTGCCTGCGGAATTCATGCTGTACAGCGGTGATGACTTCACCGCACGCGAGTTCATGCTGCAGGGTGGCCATGGTGTCGTGACTGTGAGTGGCAACGTCGTGCCGCGCAAAATGTCTGAGCTGTGCACGGCGGCCCTGGCGGGCAAGGCGGCAGCTGCGGCTGCGATTGACGAAACGCTCGAGGCACTGAATTCTGCGCTGTTTGTGCAGTCCAACCCGATTCCAGTGAAATGGGCATTGGCAAAAATGGGCCTCATCGGCGAGGGTATTCGCTTACCATTGACACCCTTCGATATGCGTTACCACGAGCAAATGCTGAACGCGATGAACACGGCCGGAATCGGTCTGGGAGAAAGTGCATGACCGGACGACTCAATATTATCGGGGCAATCCTCTGCTGCGGTTTGCTGGGGGCCTGCGCGGACACCATTGAATGCACCAAGCCGAAGGTTTACCAGCAGGCTGTGCCCGGCACGCACGTTGAAGTTCCCGAGGGACTGGACCCGCTGCAGGCTGAACGCGAAGTGATCGTCCCGCAAGCGTCGCCCGATGCGCCAGGACCCATCGGTGACTGCCTCGATTCACCGCCGACACTGCGAACCGGTTCGTCGGACAGTTAGACACGCGCGTCAGAATCAATAGAATACGCGGCCCACTGTGAGGCGCGCGCGTTCGCCCGCAGCAAGGCGCGGGCAAGAGACAGGATTGAAAATTCGGAGAGGTGGCTGAGTGGCTTAAGGCGCTCGCTTGGACAAAACGGCAGGACAGCCGTTTTGGACGCGCGTAGCGCGCCCGCAGGGTGAGGGGCAGGATGCCCCGAATCAACGCGAGTGTTCGCACTCGAGGCAAAGAAAATTCGGAGAGGTGGCTGAGTGGCTTAAGGCGCTCGCTTGGACAAAACGGCAGGACAGCCGTTTTGGACGCGCGCAGCGCGCCCGCAGGG
>JBATFU010000142.1:0-4645 GCA_049665065.1 Woeseia sp.
GGCTGGAGAAGAACCCGGCCGGCGGTGGGCGTCGCGGCGGTATTGCAGCACGGATCCGCTCGCTCGATATCACGGTGCAACGCCTTGAGGTGCTGGGTCAGCAGTTTGGCGAGCATCACCTGCTGGTCAGCCGCAGCGGCAACGACTGGCTCGTGCAGATTGAGGGCGCGGAAGCAGAAGGCTCACTCGCTATTCCCTACGATTTCGCCGGCGGCCGGACGCTGACGCTCGACATGCAAAGACTGGTGCTGCCAGGCAGCGACGCCGAAGAGCCGGGCGCGCCAATCAACTCGGATCCGCGAGAGCTGCCGTCTATATCGCTGAAGGCGCAGGAGTTCGCCTTCGGGGATCGCTACCTCGGTCGCGTGTCCGCCGATTTCGAGGTCACGGCAGATGGTCTTGTCGCGAACGCCATCGAAACACAGGACCGCACGTTTTCAGTCAAGGGCGCGGCGGGCTGGGTTGTCGATACTCAGGAGCCGATGGGGCAAAAAACCTGGGTGAAGGCGCAACTCATCAGTAACGATGTTGCGGAGACGCTGAAGCGTCTCGATTCGCAACCCGGGATCGTCGGCAAGGACATGGATGTCAGCTTTGACGTCAGCTGGCCCGGCGGTCCGCGCGAGGATTTCCTGGATGGCCTTGACGGCAATGTCGTGGTCCGCTTTGGTACCGGCCAGCTCGATGAAGTCGAGCCCGGAGCAGGGCGCATGTTCGGGCTGATGAGCGTGGTCGCATTGCCGCGCCGCCTCGCGCTCGATTTTCGTGACGTGCTCGACAAGGGCTTTTTGTTCGACGAAATTACCGGCACTTTTTCGCTCGTTAATGGCGACGCGTTTACCTGCGATTTGTCGCTTAAAGGTCCGGCAGCGGATATCGGCATTGTGGGTCGCGCCGGCCTGCAGGCCAAGGACTACACGCAGACCGCGCTCGTCAGTGCGAACGTCGGCAACACCCTGCCGGTCGTTGGTGCCGTCGTGGCCGGGCCACAGGTAGCTGCCGCCTTGCTGATTTTCTCGCAGATATTTAAAAAGCCGCTGCAGGAAATGGGGCAGGCCTACTACGCCATTGATGGCAGCTGGGACAACCCGGAGGTCGAATCGGCGGATGCTGCGCGATTTGCGGTCTCCAGTCGCGAGGCGAACTGTCTGCCGACGCAGTAGGCAAGGACTGCAGCAATCGCGCGACCGCCGGCTGGCGCGATTTGATACGATCCGCGGTCGGGCGCCGGCATGCGCCTGCCCCGTCAGCCCCCAGGAATCGAGGATTTTTGCTTGAGCAGCTCAACTGAAACCAATATCGACACCGTAAAAGACAGCCTGCTCGCGCCAGCCGGACTTGACGAGCTGCATCTGGCGAAGGCGCTCGGCATCGTTAATGGCGGCGATATCGACGCGGCCGATTTGTATTTTCAGGTGAGTCGTCAGGAAAACTGGTCACTGGAAGACAGCATCATTCGCGAGGGCAGTTTCTCGGTGGATCGTGGCGTCGGCGTCCGCGCCATTGCCGGCGAGAAAACCGGGTTTGCCTACTCCGATGAATTGATGCTGCCGGCACTGCAGCAGGCGGCTCATGCAGCGCGTGCGATCTCGCGCCAGGGTCAGTCAAAGTCGGTGCAGATTCAGCCCGCTGCGCGTTACCCGAGTCTGTATTCCGCCGTCGACCCGACAACGAGTCTCAGTGACAGTGAAAAGACAGCGTTGCTGATGCGCATCGACAAGGAAACCCGCAAGCTTGATACGCGCGTCACGCAGGTAATGGTAAGTCTCGGCAGCAGCCAGGATCTCATATTAATTGCTGCCGCTGACGGCACGCTGGCGGCCGATGTGCGACCGCTGGTGCGACTAAACGTCAGCGTCATCATGGAAGACGGTGAGCGTCGCGAGCAGGGTTATGCCGGCGGCGGCGCACGCACCGGACTCGAACACTTTTTCGGCGCAGACGACCTGCCCATGGAACTGGCGCGCGAGGCGGTGCGGCAGGCTGCCGTGCAAATGGAAGCGATACCTGCCCCGGCAGGCGCGATGCCGGTTGTGCTCGGTGCCGGCTGGCCCGGCATCCTGTTGCACGAAGCAGTCGGCCATGGCCTCGAAGGCGACTTCAATCGCAAGGGCACTTCGGCCTTCAGCGGCCGTGTTGGCCAGCGCGTTGCGCCGGAAAACGTGACGGTCGTCGATGATGGCACCTTGCCGAATCGGCGCGGTTCGCTGGCTGTTGACGACGAGGGTACGCCGGGTCAATACAACGTACTGATCGAGAACGGCATCCTGCGTGGCTACATGCAGGATCGCCTGAACGCCAAACTGATGGGCGTCAAGCCGACCGGTAACGGTCGCCGCGAATCATTCGCGCACATCCCGATGCCGCGCATGACCAACACCTACATGCTGGCCGGTCCGCACGACCCGGCTGAAATGATTGCCTCCGTCAAAAAAGGATTGTACGCACCCAATTTCGGTGGCGGGCAGGTGGATATCACCTCCGGCAAGTTCGTATTCTCGGCAAGTGAGGCTTACCTGATTGAAAACGGCAAGGTCACGCAGCCTGTTAAAGGGGCAATGCTGATCGGCGACGGTCCCGAAGTGCTGGGACGCATTTCCATGGTTGGCAATGACCTGAAACTCGATCGCGGCGTCGGTACCTGTGGTAAAGACGGTCAGTCGGTGCCTGTGGGTGTTGGCCAGCCGACGCTGAAAATCGATGAGATAACCGTTGGCGGCACGGGCTGAAGCACCGCACGCTATCAATGGAAATGACATAAGCCACGACAAGCATGTGTTTGTGATTGCCTTCACTGTGAGCGGTCTGACACTGGGTTAGGATTAGCGGGAGTTTTACCAATGAAGGAACGCGCAGTGGATAACACGATTACAGAACAGGACCTCGATGCCGGTGCGAAGCAGTTTGTCAGCAATCTGCGCGGCGAAGATGTCGAGGTGGACAGTGACCTGTCCGTGGATGGTCTGTCAGACTCCCTGATGTCGCGCGTCTACAGCTTTTTCATGATGCGCGGCTAACAAACCCGCCGCAGGGCCGCGCCACGCGCGCGGCAAAAAACTCAAAAATATCATTAGCTTAACTTGCCAGCATGGCACCGTGGCGGCTATACTGCGGCCGCGTGCCGTGCGGTGAGTTGAGCGCTTTACTCCACTGCGCGAGCAATCCACAATCCATTAAAACTATAAAACTGTGGGGCCCGGTATGTGGGTGTCAAAACCAATCTACGAAAGTCTGCCGTACTTCTACCTGGTGGTAGGCGCTATTTCGCTGGGCGCATCGATGTACCTGAATCACTGGTACTGGCCGACTATCTGCTTCACGACAGGTTTGTTATGCCTTGTCGCTGGACTCGTCGTGTGGCTGAAACGCCGCGACTACCGCGAGCATGATCGTCGCGCGCGCAACGATCACGACATGTAACTCAGGTAAAGCCTGATCGTTGCCGCGGATCAGGCAGAATTGTCGTTGGCTGCGCGACTACTACCGCTTTCTTCCTCTGGCGATTCCGCGATCTCCGGCTCTTCCGCGTTCGGACTTTCGTCGAAATCAGCGTTTGCTATCTCCTCTCCGCTTACTTTGGCGCCGCGCAGTTCTCTGTAGACAAGTTCGTGTACACCGAGTGACACGACATCGCCGTCTTTCAGCACGTGCCGCGCGACGCGCTTGCCGTCCATGAAAACGCCGTTGGTGCTGTTTAAGTCCTCCACCAGGCTGCGGCGCTGGTCAGACACGATCTGCGCGTGGTGGCGACTGACAAATTTGCTCTTGATGTAGATCTCATTGTCAGGCGCGCGACCTATGACAACGCGGCCAGTGCCGATCGAGTGCTCGGAGACGACCTTGTCATCGACACGGATCTCAATCTGGCATAGCGGCTCGCTGCGTGCCGATTTCACCAAGTGCGGCATCGGCGGCAGGTCGGGCACCGGCGGCAGCTCCTTCACCGGTTCAGCCTTATGCGGGGGCTGCTCTTTCCAGCCCAGTTCTTCGGCGGCAGCCTCGATATCTTCCTCCGTCAGGGAAGTCTTGCCGTCGGCAAAAGCGCACAGGAAGGCCGTGTCGCAGAGTGTGTTAATGAGGCGCGGCACGCCGCCCGAGTGGCGATATATGGCATCGAAGCAGGTATCCTCGAACAAGTCGTGCTTGGCGTGTCCTGCAACTTCAATACGATGCTCAATGTATTCACGCATCTCACGGCGGTCGAGCGGACCGATATGGAATTTCAGGCGGACACGCTGCAGCAGCTGTTTCAATTTTGGTGCGGCAAGCTTGTCGCGCAGTTCTGGCTGGCCTGCGAGGATGATGCGCAGTACTTTTTCCTTGTGGGTTTCGATGCCGGACAGCAGTCGAATTTCTTCGAGCACCGTCTTCGACAGGTTTTGCGCCTCGTCGACGATCAGCACTACTTTCTTGCCCTGCGAATACTGCTCGATCAGAAACATGTTGAGCATGTCGAGCAGTTCAACCTTGCGCTTGTTGTACGGTTCGAAACCAAACTCAACTAATACCGCCTGCAGGAACTGGGTTGGCGTCAACTGGGTCTGTGAGACGACCGCGTAAACAACGTCGTCCTGCAGCTCGCCGAGAAACGCCTGCAACAGAGTGGTCTTGCCGGAGCCAATCTCGCCCGTGATAACGACAAAGC